>JBBIUJ010000049.1:0-18608 GCA_037440345.1 Prolixibacter sp. | reverse complement strand
GAGGCGCTGATCTCGGAGTTTCCGAGTTTGGTTTTGGTCTGACCTTCGAACTGTGGTTCCTGAACCTTGCATGAAATAACAGCAGTCAACCCTTCGCGGAAGTCATCACCGGCAATTTCGAATTTTAGTTTCTGGAACAATCCGCTATTTTCGGCATAGCTCTTGAGTGTTCTAGTGAGGCCCCTTCTGAAACCTGTCAGGTGTGTTCCACCCTCAATGGTGTTGATATTGTTGACGTAAGAGTGTACGTTTTCTGTGAAAGAGTTGTTGTAACACATGGCTATCTCTACGGGGACATCATTTTTCTCTGTAGAGATGTGAATGGTCTCCTCGATGATCCTTTCGCGGGTACCATCCAGGTAATCAACGAATTCAGACAATCCGGCTTCCGAATAGAAAACCTCCTGTTTGGACGAGCCATCAGCTTCTTTGACCCTTTCATCCGTCAATGTAAGCCTGATTTTCTTGTTCAGGAATGCCAGTTCCCGCAATCGTGCCGAGAGGATATCGAATTTAAATTCCGTTGTGGTAAAGATGGTGTCGTCAGGAATGAAGGTGATGGTTGTTCCCGTATGGTTTGTGGGCCCAATAATTTTGACATCACCCAGTGGGGCTCCCTTTGAATAGACTTGTTCCCAGATATTGCCATCCCGGTGAATTTCTGCCCGGAGATGATTGGAGAGCGCATTCACACAGGAAACTCCAACTCCATGGAGACCTCCGGAAACTTTGTAGCTCTCCTTGTTGAACTTTCCGCCGGCATGCAATACCGTCAGGACTACTTCCAATGCCGATTTGTTCTCACCAACATGCAATTCAGTAGGGATACCACGGCCGTCATCCACCACAGTGATTGACCCGTCTTCGCCGATTACCACATCAATGTTGCTGCAATAACCTGCCAAAGCCTCATCAATGGAATTGTCGATTACCTCGTAAACAAGGTGGTGCAATCCACGGATGTTGACATCACCGATATACATGGCCGGCCGTTTCCTAACCGCTTCCAATCCTTCAAGTACCTGAATGCTGTCTGCGCCGTATGATCCTTCAGCGGCTGATTTTATCTTTTTTGTCTCGCTCATGTTCAAAATGGTTTGTTGATGGAATCAAATTCGGGTGGTTCTCTACCCCAGCCATTGATGAGTGCCTCGAGGTTCGAAATCCATCCTTTTCCAGATGATTTTCCTTATATTTTAAAGTATGCAAATGTAGCTAAATTTCGCCAAACGGACAAGAAAATTTTCAGAAAGAGAAGCTTGCCCCTACTTTAAAACGGAGACCTTGAACGGTATAGCCATACCAGGGTTCATCCATTCTGTTAAGCAGATTTTCAATTTTGCCAAAGAAATCTAAATTCTTGTTAAATAAATATTTAGCTCCAATATTTACGTCCAGCATGGCATCGGTCTGAAGATAGATCGGGGGAGGAGGAGTGGAAGAAGCCCAGATTGGGTGATAGAATTTCAGCATGATATTTCTGGGTCCGGTTAAGAAAAAATCTGCCGTTGCCCGGATCTTGTCTGTAACTTTGATATTGGTTGTTGCATCGAGTGTGAAATCGGGCTGATACGGAGCCTTTTCCAGGTTGTTGGACTGATAATTGTAAAAATGACCCGAGAGTATCATGAAAAGATTGGATGACGTATAGGTTAGATTTCCGGAAAAATCGACCGTGCTCAGGTTGTCATATTCCACGTCGAAAGCGTTGTTATAGGTGAGATCTTTCAGCTCGGGAGAAGCTTTACCAGACTTGTTTTCGACCAGGGTAACGTAAAAATATTGATCCACGGTCTTGCTGTATTTCAAACCAAGATCATATGCCAGTTGAGCTGTAATTTTTCCCTTTACTCCCGCGGAGAGAACATTCATATGATTGGATGGCTCCACTTTCAAGGTTGGGTTAATCCAACGGTTTTCTTCAGCAATTTTTGCGTAGCTGTTGTTTTGCAAAAAGCCGTCAATTCCAATATGGAAGATAAGTTTGTTGCCGGGTGAGTGGTACAAAAATTGAGCTTTTGGATAGAGTTTCAAAGTTGTTCCGTTCGGATCATCAGATACTGCATAGAGGTTTAGTCCGCCTTCCAGTGTCAAGTATTCGGTTTGATAGTTGATCGAAGGAGCGAGTTGCAGCCAGGAGCTTGCGCGGGAAAAGGTTGGCAGTAGCAGGTCGGGTATTGCTGTGACTTTATCAGTGTTAAAGTGTTCAAATGCCGCTTTAAGTTTGCCGGTAAAAGTGCCAAAATCGTAAATAAAATTGCCTCTTACACTTATCTCCTTTTCAAGCTGACCACTTGAAGTAGAGAAGTATCCAAGTTTTACTCCGGAATTAAATTTAAGCAAAGCTTTTGAAGCGGCATTGTTTTTTACTGCCAGGTCAAAATAACCGTATTGATTCAACTGGTCCTGACCGAAATATTTAGTAAAATCGTCAGTTGAAATATTTGCGGGAATTGCCTGTGGATAACCGTAAAAGCGGTTCATGTCGCGTCGGTAAGAGAGTTCAGACGAAATGGTAACCCCCTCGAGAACATAGCTTCCAAATACCAGCGCCTTGTTGTAACTGAAAGGGGCGTCAACTCTGCTTCCTCCCTTGAGTTGTAATGATCCCTGAGAAGATAGATGGTTAAATTGCACGCCCAGCGATCCGTTCTGTGAATTGGGATTACTCAGGTAAAAATCCAGAAACGGTGTCTGGTAGGAACCAATACCTCCGCTGATTTTCCCGTAGCCGGGATAGTTGATCTCCCTTCGGTACTGGTCGTATGCGCGAACGTCTGTGGGGCGAAAACCTGAGTTAATGGGATGACCAATGGTCTTGTAGTTCAGATCGGGCCTGAATTTTGTGGTGTCATTGATATCCGGCAGCAGATTCATCTTCTGGGCATTGGAGACAGAAGGCTTGTATGCTTTGATAACCTCCACCTGCTGATTGAGCTTGGTGCTATCCTTTTGCGCATTACCTGAAAGCACAAACCCTGACAGGAGAGCGACCAGTAGAAACCGTTCTAAAAAATATTTTTGAACCATAAGTAACGTGCTTAAACAATTTCAACCTATTTCAATCTATCTCAATCTATTTCAACCTATCTCATCTATTTCTTCTGTTCCAAAACCTTCAAATAAGCCGAGGCTTCTTCTACAATGCCATCCTCCTTGTTGTCGTAATTTTCAATCACACTTTTGAGGGTATTTGTAGCCTGAAACAGATCGTTCATCCGTTCATAAATGTGGGCCAGCAGGATAAAACTTTTGCCAAGCCAATATTTTTGCGGACTATTTTTCGCAATGAAATCCATCACCTCGTTTTCAGCATCCTTGAGCCTGTTGTTGTCTGCATAATATTTGCAGACACTGTACTTGGCTTCGGCCCCCTCTATTGACTTGGGGTCGGCAGAAAGTTTTCTCCATAAAGGCAATGCTTTGCCCTGATCTTTCAACGCCTCATAGGCTTTGGCCGACTTGAAGGAGGTCTCCCTGTCCAACTCTGGTGGAAGTTTTCCATTACTCCTCAACTTCCAGCCAATCCGGGCTACCTCCTCCCACTGACCCAATTCATATTGGCACCTTAAGGTTCCAATGGTTCCCTCCTGAACATTTGCTGGTGTGCCAGCCATGGATTCCAACCGTTGAAAATAGCCAAGGGATTTTCCATACTCTTTGGTGTCGAAGGCCAATCCTGCCGCCTTAGTCAAAGCGATTTCTGTAAAAAGGTTGGCTGGTTCAGCCAGTACGGCATCATAATCCTGTAGCGCAACAGCGCCTTCACCAGCATTGTAAGCACATTCTGCCCTGTAAAAACGGGCGTTCACGGTAAAGTTTCCCTGCGGGAAGTTGTTGAGATATTTTGTGAGCTGCTCACTGGCATTTGTGGCATGCGACATGTAAAGTTTTTCTGCAGCAAAATAGGTGAGCGAGTCTTGTTCGTTTTGAGAAGGAGTGGCCCCTTTGCCCAATTTTTTTGTATAGGAGATATAATCCTCCACCTGGTTATTCTCCATGTAATTGTTTTTGATGCCGGTAAGGGCACCTCTTGCCTCGGGCGTATCCGGAAACCGGTCGATCAGCTCTTTGTAATAGGCAATGGAGGCATCGTATTGATTTTGGTTGTAGGCGATCAGTCCAAGCTGTGCCAATGCCTTTGGTATCAGTGGGCTGTTTGGATACTTGGCTATCAGGCTTTTGTAACTGGTTTTGGCATTGTCGAATTCAGACAATCTCTCCCAGGCCTTGCCTGTTTCGAAGAGCGCATCGTCACAATAGGGCGATTCAGGGTACTTGGTGGCGAGTTGTTCCAGTTCAGCCAGTTTCTTCTGCTGGTCCTGCATCAAACCGTGGGTAAAGGCTATTTGGAACAAGGAATAATCGGCATCTGCCACATTCAGGTTTCTCGCTTTTTGGTAATCATCGATGGCCTCTTCAAAATTACGGTTGGCATATTGGCAATCACCCAGACGGTTGTACACATCGCCCAATAACTTTTCATTGTCAGGGCCGGCAAGTTCTGCGAACCTGCTGAAACTGGTAGTTGCCTGAATTAGTTCTTGTTTATTAAAATATTGATAGCCAATATTGTAAAATGACAATGGATACTCTTTTAGTTTCTGGCTCCCCGGTAGTGCCTGAAATTTTTTGTACTCGATAAAGGCCTCGTCACTTTTGCCAAGCCGGTAGAGCGGTTCCGCCCGCCAATATCTCGCCTGGGCTTTAAAGGAGGCGTTGGAGGATCCGTATTCGAGCGATTTGTCCAAAAGTTTCAGCGCACCGGCAAAGTTGAGGTCGCGGAACAATTCCATGCCACGATAAAGGGTGACACGTTGGTAGGCTTTTTTGACGGATGGGCTCTTCACTTTGATGCGGTCCATCGATACAAGTGCATCCTTGTAGTTGTGGGTTGTCATGAAAACATTGACAAGGTAGTTGTATGCCAGGTCGTTCTCCCTGGCTTCGGGATATTCGGCGATGTACTTGTCCAAAGCCTTGATCGACTCGTTGAAGGGGGAATAATCCAGTTCGTAGGCTGTCTTTGCGTACTGGAACAATGCGTCCTGCCTTATTTTGGGATCAAACTTCATCTCGGAGGCATGCTGGAACGCCTGCAATCCCTTTTGCTTTTCCCCTTTTTTCATGTACAAGGCGCCCAACTTGTAGTAGGTACCCTGCGATATGGCATCTTTCATCTGGACAGATTTCTCATACCATTGAATGGCCAGATCGGACCGGTCAATTTTTTCGTAACAAAATCCGGCGACATAGCAGTCCGCCCTGCTAATCTCCTTTCCTTTAAAGTACTTATCTATCAGATCGGTAGCTTGTTGATAATTTCCCAGTTGATAATTTGAGGTAACCATGATACGTGCAAGTTCGAATTTTCGGTCATCTGGGGCCTTGGCCAAAAGAGGGGTTCCCCGATCCAAAACCTCCAGGTAAGAACCTTTGGCAAAGTTGATCTGAACCTGATAATAGGGGATAAGCTTAAAGTAGGCGGGATTGTTTTCCAGTTTGCTAAATTCGGCAAGTGCTTCATCGTAATGACCTTCCAGGTAATTGATGTGCGCCCAGTAATATTTTGCACCATCACCAAGTGTGCTTTTTTTACCCCTTATTTGGTCAAAATTGGACTTGGCTTTGGCATTCTCACCGGTTTCCAACAGGGATACTCCAGAGTAATACAGATACTTTTCCTGCTCAGCAGTGGTCAAAGAAGCCGTTTCCAATTGCTGGTAAAGTTGCAGCGCCTCCTTGTATTTCTTGTGGTTGAAGGAGAGATTGGCCAAACGGAAGAGCGCCGAATTTTTCCAGGGGGATTCAGGTTGATCTTCGATAAATTTTTTCAGTTCGGCTTCTCCGTTGGAGTTCCCCAATTCGAGCCTGGATGCTGCAATGAAGTATGCCGCGGCATCACTAAGAAGTCCGCTGTTTTTCGCCTGTAGCTCCTCGAATTTATGAAGCGCCGATCCCCAGTTGCCTGCATCAAACAGGGTAATCCCTTCGCTGTAAAGTTTAGTGGCTGTCTCAGAATCGCTCCTGCTGTTCTGCGAAAAGAGCATCGAGCCGGAAAAGATAAAGGGGATCAGAATAATAACGAATCGCTTTATTCCGAATCTTATGGAACGCTTTTTTTGTCTCATATGGCTAAATCGACAAGTTTAGAAAACTCCGAAAGATACAACTTTAGATTTCGACAGATCGTCAAAAAAAGTTAAATTTGTATCCCGGGGTTTTTACAAATTTATGATTTTATCTATATTTCAATCATGGCCGAAGAAATTATCAAACTCAAAAATGCAGACATCTATCAACAAGATACTTTGGTGTTGAAAGAGGTCAACCTGACGCTAAACAAGGGAGAATTTCTTTACATCATTGGAAAGGTAGGAAGTGGCAAAACCAGTTTGTTAAAGACATTTTACCACGAAATTACTTTGGTGAACGGCGAAGGAACTATCCTTGGTTATGATCTGAATCACATGAAGATGAAAGAAATCCCGTTTCTGCGCCGCAGGTTGGGGATAATTTTCCAGGATTTTCAATTGCTGGGAGACCGTTCCGTGCAGAAAAACTTTGAGTTTGTGCTGCGTGCGACCGGATGGCGGATGGAACGTGCCATTCAGGAGCGGATCGATGAGGTACTGAATTTGGTAGAGATGCCTGATGCCGGACCTAAGATGCCCCACCGCTTGTCGGGCGGTGAACAGCAAAGAATCGGGATAGCACGTGCCATGCTCAACAATCCGCAAATAGTTTTGGCCGACGAACCTACCGGGAACCTGGATCCCGAAACATCTCAAAAGCTGATGGTACTGTTGCACGAAATCAACAAGGATGGGGTGACGGTCGTGATGGCCACCCACGATTACGAGATGATCCGTCAATTCCCTGCCAGGCGCATGATTTGCGAAAACGGAGAGCTGAAAGAGATGCTTCCTCCTCCAGAACCGCTCGATTTCGACAGCCTCCTCACGGATAATTAAGGTTCAAAATTCAACGTTCTAGATGTCGCCACCTTGAACATTGAACTTTTCACTTTAACCTTTTCACTTTAACCTTTTCACTTTATCCTTTATCCTTTATCCTTTATCCTTCTCTCCCCCATGTTCAAACTCGTCCCCAACTTCTCGCTCCGGCACAATAACAGCTTTGGTATTGATGTCAGCGCTAATTATTGGCTGACAATCAGTGAAATAAAGGATTTGGAGGAGGCCATGATAAAATGTCCGCATCTCCGTGAGGAGACTAAAATGATCATTGGCGGAGGTAGCAACCTTCTGTTTCTGTCAGATTTTGATGGTTTGATATTATCTCCTGATTTCATTGGTTATGATATCACTTACCAGGATGCCCAGATCATTGAAATAGAAGTTGGCGCCGGGGTAGAATGGGATGATTTTGTCGCATATTGTGTTGGACATGGATGGTACGGTATAGAAAATTTATCATTGATTCCGGGGAAAGTGGGAGCTTCACCTGTGCAAAATATTGGGGCCTACGGAACAGAGGTGGAGCAAGTCATTGTTAAAGTAAATGGTTTTAATCTTGAAACCTCGGAAATAGAAAGCTATACCCAGGAGCAATGCCGTTTCAGTTACCGTTCCAGTATCTTCAAGGAAAGAATGCTCAACCGTTTTATGGTCACCTCGGTGGTTTTTAGGCTTCAAAAGAGGGGTGAGGTAGTTTCGGAGTACGGTGACCTGAACAGAGTAATGAAGGAACTGGGTGAGTCCTCGTTAAAAAATGCAAGAGAAGCAGTTATTCAAATTCGGAGATCCAAGCTACCCGACCCAAAGATTTTGGGCAATGCCGGCAGTTTTTTCCGAAACCCAGTGTTGTCTGCACGGGAGGCTGCTTCGCTGGCAGATTTTCTTCCGGGATTGCCGCTCTATCCCACCACCGGGAAAGAGGTAAAAGTAGCCGCGGGATTTTTGATCGATCATGCAGGCTGGAAAGGCCGAAAGATGGGGCGCGCGGCTGTGCACGATAGGCAGGCATTGGTGCTGGTCAATTTGGGCGGAGCGACCGGCGCTGAAATCCTGGAGCTCTCCATGGCCATTCAGCAAGATGTATTTGGGAAGTATGGTGTAGTACTAGAGAGGGAAGTGCAGGTGGTGGAGTAAGAATTACGAATTAAAGATTACAAATTACAGATTAAGAGGCAAATGCTGGGTGATGTCGGCCTATCAGTGTTTGCAAACAGACTGGGGTACCAGATTGGCCTAAGTTGTTTATCAGGCAATCTCGATTCCGTACTTCTGGATTTCGCTTAAAAAGTCACTTTTATCATGATCTCTTTCAATAAGAATTGGTTCAATCCTGTCATCAACTTGCCTTCTTAGTTTCCACAACAATGGATGGATAGAAAAGTAATCGCCCTCGATGTGGTCCACAACAATTGCCACGTCAATATCGCTATCCTTTCGATTTGTGTTCCTTGCGTATGAACCAAAAAGATATACATTCTCATGTGGAAAATATTGCTTCAGTAAAAGGCTGTATTCTTTGCCTTTGGCCGGTTTATCCCTGGAATCACGCAACCCAAATTGTGAATATTGCATCTAAAAATACTCACATATGAAATAATGTAGATATGAAGATTGTGAAATATAATATAATTATAGTATTCTTATTTATAATGGTTCTGGTATCATGCAAAAAAGAAAATTCATCCTTGCCAGGTACTTCCGATAAGTATTTTCCAAAAGTAAAAGTGATCATTCAGAGCAACTGCACCATCACTTGCCATAATCCGTCAAAAGGTTTATACCAGGGTCTTCCGGTCATTCTCGACAACGACAGTGATATTGTCAAGCGTGCGGTTATTATTCAGAATGCGGTTGCCGGACCATTTAATATCAGAAACAAACAAATGCCACTGGGTGGGCAATTGTCTGTAACAGATATTGATATGATAAAATTGTGGGTTGAAAAGGGAGGGAGAGCTAGTGATTAGCGATGTCTGATACAACTACGGAAGTTAATCCGTATCTGGTTGGGAATGGAGTGAAATTCATCCTTCAATTTCTATCCCGTATTTCCCCAACAAACCCGCAACACCCGGCATAGAGAACCTGGCTTTTTTCAAGCGGTTGAGCTCGGGATCGATTGTATAATTGTACGCGGAGCGAAAGTCAGTTTTCTCCAGGTTACTGTTTTCAAAGATAGCCCCGGTTAAATCGCAGTTGTCGAAAGAGCGACCGGTTAAGTCTGTCTCTGTAAAATCAATCTCCTGCAAAGCGCAATCTTTGAAACTGCTTCTCCTGAGATTGAGTTTGTAGAAGGAGGATAGGTTAAGCGTACAGTGGTCGAAGTGAATGGATAAAAGAAAGGTGTTGCAGTTTTCGAAATGAACTCCAACCAATTTGCAAACTGTGAAGCGAACCTCCTGGAACGCGCTGTTTGTTACTTTTGCCAAACTTACATTGCATCCGCTAAAACTGCACCCGATAAAAGTACAACCGGAGAGATCACAATTGGAAAGGTCGCAATCCGAGAAAATGCAATTTTCATATTCCCCTTTGGGCAACGGTTCTACCGTAAAATTTGTTTTGGAGAAATTTTTTGATTCGATGTAGTTGGTATTCATGACTTCTTTTTTTCGTCCCCACCGTCCCAGTCTCTTATCAACACCCCTCGGCTACGCTCGGGGACCCGTTTTTTCGTTCGCATTTTGCCCTTTCGGCTACGCTCAGGGATAAGGGGTCACTATCCATGGCAATTCCTTCTTTTAATTTGTGAAATCTGTGAAATTTGTGGTAATGGAGGGGTTATTTTTGTTCATTTGTATACTTTCAACTTGTTCAGCGCTTCCTGGTATTTTCGGGCATTTCTGTTGTGTTCGGAGAGGGTTTTGGCGAAGCTGCTGTACCCCGAAAAGTCCTCTTTGGCACAGAAGTAAAAGTAGTCGTGCACCTTGAAATTCAGCACGGCTTCGAGCGAAGATATCTCAGGGATGTTGATCGGCCCTGGAGGGAGCCCTGGTTTTAAATAAGTGTTGTAAGGACTTTCAACCGCCAACTGTGCCGTCAGGATTCTGCGAATACAGAAATCACCCAGGGCAAAGCGGATGGTTGGGTCGGCCTGAAGCGGCCAGTTTTTGTGCAAGCGATTGAGATAAACGCCGGCAATGACCGGTTTATCCTCCGGCTTATTGCTCTCCTCCTGCACAATCGAGGCCAGCGTTGCCACCTGGTCGGTTGTAAGGCCCATATTTTTTGCCTTCTCCTTCCTGGTTTCGTTCCAGAAGTTATCGTATTCGCGCTTCATCCTGCTAAGAAAGGCCTGGGGCGTTGTGGTCCAATAAAACGAATAGCTATTGGGGATAAACAGCGCTGGTAGCGTCTCTTTTTTGAAGCCCAACTTCAGGGTACTGGAGTCGTTTTTGAAGAGTTTCAGGAAGGAGAGCGAGTCGCATTGCAACTGTCTGGCAACTCTCCCCGCCAGCTCTTCGAGGGTCCGGATGCTGTTGAAGGTGACCATCACCGGTGTTTGGGCTCCGGATCGGAGAATATTGATTAGTTGATTATTGCTCCACCCTTTTTGAACTTTGTAGGCTCCCGGACGAAGGTTGTTGTCGTAATCTTTGAGCAGGGCAACTCGTTTGAAGGTTGATACATTTGTTAGACATCCATTCTCCTGCAACTGTTTGACTACCTGAGCGAAATTGTCCTTTTCCCGGATGAAAAGCATATAGTTGCCAGCCACATTCGGAGCGTATAGGCTGTTGTAAAAATCGCTGATCCAGATAGCAGCCAACAAGAGCAGGACGATCAGAAGCATGGATGCTTTTGCCCGTAGCCCGATTTTACGAAATGCTGCATAGCCTTTCAGTGAAATCTGTTTGATGCTTTTTCCCGTTATGGAAATAGCGTTTTTGCAAGTCAGAAGGAGAGGGTGAACTCCTTTTTTTGACTTGTCTTTTTTGGTACCCTTTCGTTTCAGTTTGCTCATTTATCCGATCAAAAATACAATTTTAATACAAATATATCCGGGGTACGCTTTTTTGATTTTAACCAGCTTGTCGGGGGCGCTAATCGTGATAAAATAGTATTTTTGCAGTCTAAATAGCAGATAAAACTCAGTATATGCATCAGATTAAATTGGCCGATAACATCTATTTTTTGGGCTTCAACGATCGTCGGACCGCCCTTTTCGAAAATATCTGGCCCATTCCCGACGGAATCTCATACAACTCCTATCTAATTGTCGATGAAAAGGTTGCCCTGGTCGATACCAT
This sequence comes from Prolixibacter sp., assembly GCA_037440345.1. Classification (GTDB taxonomy): domain Bacteria; phylum Bacteroidota; class Bacteroidia; order Bacteroidales; family Prolixibacteraceae; genus CAINVV01. Next base: position 7,378 of record JBBIUJ010000049.1, on the reverse strand, counting down.
GGAGCGCCAGTACATCGAAGATTACATTGCCAGAATAGAGGGCATTATCGGATCAAGGCAGATCGATTACCTGATCATCAACCACATGGAACCTGACCATTCGGGCTCGATGAAGGCCATTGCAGCCAGATATCCTGATATTACCCTCGTTGGGAACAAAAAAACTTTTGGCATTGCAGAGAACCTTGGTTTCAATCTGGAGAAAGTGTTGGAGGTCCACGATAATTCCGTCCTGGATTTGGGAATGGTAAAACTGCAGTTTCAAACCATCCCGATGGTGCACTGGCCCGAGACCATGATCACTTATGATGAAACGCACAAAATCCTCTTTTCTGGCGATGCATTCGGAAGTTATGGTACCCTGGATGGCGGTGTGTTTGACGATGAGATCAACCTCGATTTTTATGAAGTGGATGTGATGCGTTATTTCACCAATATCGTTGGAAAATATTGTGCCCATACCCAGCGTGCCATTAAGAAACTGACGCCGCTCGAAATAAAAATGATCGCGGCAACCCACGGACCGATCTGGCGTACAAATCTGGAATGGGTGCTGAGCAGGTACAACCGCTGGAGCTCTTACGAAAAGGAGCAGGGATGCATCATCGTCTACGGATCCATGTACGGAAATACCCAGAAAATGGCCGAGGTCATTGCCCGGCAGCTGAGCGAAAGGGGGATTAAAAATATCCGAGTTTACGACTCATCAAAGACCCATCCTTCCTACATCATCAACGATATTTTTCGGTACAAGGGGTTGATCATAGGCAGCTGCGCTTACAACAACGCTCTTTTCCCCAACGTTGAGACGCTGCTTTCCACCATCGAGCACATGGCCATCAAGAACAACTATTTTGCGATTTTCGGCAACTTCCTTTGGAATGGCGGTGGTGTCAGTAACCTGAAACGGTTTGCCGAGCACATGAACTGGGAAACCATTTACGAACCTGTTGAAGAGAAAGGAGCCCTGAAGCAGGAGAAATTTCAAATGTGCGTCGATCTGGCTGATGCCATGGCGGATAAGTTGCTTGAAATGTAGCACAAGTATATTACACAGAGAATAATTTTCAAATAATCTCATTTTGATTGAGTTTAGAGATTTTCTCCTCTGCCTAAATCTTAGAGAGAACAATAAAGCTCACTGAGCTTAAAAATCGCATGCGATTTTTCTCTCTGTGGACTCATTTTCCTCAAAACAGTTTGCTAATTGTTGAAATGACAATACATAGTGAGCTTCACAATTGATTTAACTAATTCTCTCTGTGTAATCTGATTGATGCAACAATATGAAGCGAATTGCACTTTTGTCTGATACGCATGGTTACCTGGATGATCAAATGATCCGGTTAATGGGGGAGTGCGATGAAATCTGGCATGCAGGCGATATTGGCAGTTGCTCGGTGACCGACCGCCTGATGCAGGTCAAACCACTGAAAGCCGTATGCGGCAACGTCGATGGGGCAGAGTTAAGGGTTCAGTTTCCCGCACTTTTACGATTCCAATGTGAAGAGGTGGATGTGCTTATGACCCATATCGGCGGCTATCCCGGTCATTACGAAAGGAATTTGCTTCCCCTCTTTAAAAGCAATCCCCCTAAACTATTCATAGCGGGCCATTCCCATATTCTTAAGGTAATGTTTGACCCAAAATATCAATTCCTGCACATCAATCCGGGGGCCGCAGGACAGCAAGGGTTTCACACGGTGCGGACCATGGTGCGATTTACCATTGACGGGGAGCAAATCAAGGATCTGGAGGTGGTAGAGATCGCAAAACGTGGAACTTTACAATCTGAAACTGGCAGCACACCAGTTTGACCTTTCGGCGGTGCTTGTCAATTTCATGCCAAGCGAGTTGGCCCGTTCTTCGATGGCTTCCAGATCAGTGGCATAGAATCCGCTCATGATCAATAATCCTCCGTTTTTCAATACCTCCCGATAGGTCGCCATATCCTGTAAGAGTATGTTTCGCTGAATATTGGCCAAAATAACGTCAAATTTCTGATCTGTCAGCAGGCTTGCATCACCCTGCCTTACCAGGATGTTGTCGATACGGTTGAGTTCAGCATTTTCAATGGTATTGTTGGTCGACCATTCGTCAATGTCGATGGCAGTGATTGCCGCGGCGCCCTTCATGGCCGAAAGGATTGCCAGGATGCCGGAGCCACATCCCATGTCCAGAACCTCTTTCCCATCTAGTTCGAGATCCAGAATTGCCTTGATCATCAGGTGGGTCGTTTCGTGGTTACCGGTTCCGAAGGCCATTTTGGGATTGATGATGATCTCATATCTGGCAGCGGGATATGTTTCGTGGAATGGGGCACGGACCATGCATTGGTCTTCAATCATTAATGGCTCGAAATAGTTTTGTTCCCAAACTTCGTTCCAGTTTTGATCGGCAATCACCTCCAGGGTAAAGTCAAAACAGAAATACTCGTTCTTTTGAAGGTTTTCTACAGCTAGAATTTCCGGGCTAAAATTTACCGATGGAATGTAGGCCTCAATGTTATCATCTGTTTCGACAAAGCTTTCGAAGCCAACATTGCCAAGTTCCTGCATCAGCAGTTCGCGGGCAATTTCATTGTCTTCTTTTAGGGAGCAGGTTATTTTCGTGTATTCCATAAGAGAGTGACTAAAGTGAGCTAAAGTGACTAAAGTGACTAAAGTGCCTAAAGTACTTAGGGGCAAGTTGAAAGTTGAGAATTACAAATTAAAGATGAAAGGTTCATTTTCACATTTCCCAATTTTCACATTTTCAATAGGAGATGCGGAAGGCCATATTAATCCCCACCTTGGTAAAATTCATCTTATCGAAACCGACAAATACTCCCACATTGGTTGAATAAAATACCTCTAATAGTGTGTATCCAAACTCTGTATGGAAGGGAATTCCGGGTGAACTGTAACAGCCTGCCCAGATCATCTCCCTCCAGAGTGTATTGCTTAGAACAGGTAGATATTTCAGTAGGATCAATGGTGATTTGTATGAGATGAAGCCATTGAGAAATCGGTCCGCAGTAGAGAGCGCATAGTAATTTGGTACATAAAAGGAGTGTCGGTATTCGTGCGGAAGCACCGGACTGGTTTGGGTCTGAGCATGCGCAAAATCTGAGAAATGAAGCTGATGGTTGTTGGTAAACAATCCGGCGCTGAAGTCCCAGTGGAGGCTTGATGATTGACTGAAATCAATTGCATGGGAGATCCCGGCATACAGAAAATCAAAATCCGAAGTGCTGGAAAAAATGTCAGCGACTCCTTTTTCATAACCGACATAAAATGTAGGGAAATAGGAATGGGACATTGTTTTGATGCCATTGCGAATTTTATAATAATATCTTGGTGTGTATTCGAGCCTTATGCCGAATTTCGCCGAGACCTGGTTGGCCAGTTGACTGGCATTAACCTCATCGTTGGCGGGTTGATTAAGCTGATAATCGTCCTTTTTATCAATGAAAGAGTAATTGGTTGTGTTCTCCAACTGACTAATCCTTTTCCATTCGAGTCTTGCGTTCAAAACCAATCCGTTCATCAAATCGACCTGATTAGCCATTTTGATATAACGGTCTTCGTAATAACGGGCAAAATTGGTCTTGAAAAAAAGTGAGGATACGCTATTGATAAAGGGTGAAATGGCGCTCTCGCGAGAGTTGAAATCTTCCGAAAACCTTCCGAAGTTCAGCTCAAATTTTCCGCGGTGCATGGGTGCATATGAGTATTTGATCCCAAAATTTTCCATAACCGTTTTGCGGCTGAAAGCATAGGCAACCCTTGGACGGAATTCAAGGGAACGGCCGGGTTTGAAATTCTTGGTAAAGGCGATCTCCTGGTTAATGGTAAATCCATCTACCGCATTGAAGGTCACCCTGCTGAGGTTGAAAAGTCCGGAATAGTAAAAGTGCCAGGTCGAATCCGCAAAGGTTTTCTTACTACCGAGAAAGAGGGGAGCGAAAATCCCTGGATCAAATTTACGTTTGGCAATGGTAACTGCCTTGGGTTTGTTTAACTCAGAAAGTGTTATGGAGTCACGCTTATGGAAGCTTTGCAGCTCTTCTGACGCCAATGGGATCGGTCGCATGCTGTTCCAGAAGGAGGTATCCCTGTTGGCAGCTTTTGGGTCAATTTTTACCTTTACCGATTCGGTAATCTCCAATGTTTTGAGCGAGTCATTGCTTGATTTGGCGTTGGCTGATTGCATCAGACGGGAGAGCCTGTTCATCTCCTGGGCGCTGAGATCTTTCTTTTCAAGCAATTGGTCAATTTTCACCTTTTTCTTTTCCAGCGATTTAGAAGATTTCTTTGCAGGGATTGCCTTCGTGGCTATCGGCTTGTCAGATTGAACACCCGCTTGTGTCCTAACCGGGAGATTGAGCATATCCAAAACACCCTGGTTGAAATGCAAATCCGTGTAACGCATTGATGTTGAAAATTTTCCACTTCCCTTGATCCCCATCATGCTGGCATCAAACGAAAACTTGTGACTGACAGGCAGCCAAATGGAGGGAGAGACTTCATCATAAGTCATGAAAAGGTTGACCCTCCCGATAGGCGTCTCGAAATTAAGGTCTGCCTGTTTCAAACACCAGTAATCTTCCATAATATAGATTGTTCCCTCAAAGAGTAGTTTGCTTTTCCGCTTAGGGGTAACCTTGATCTTATTCACAATATTCTTCCCTTCGTAGTTGAACCCTTCGTAGGTAAAGTCGTAGTGGGAAAATGCATTTTTTCCTACCGGGGATATTAAAACATCAATATTGTCCTGGTAAAGGCTGGATCCAAGCATGTCAGTGACCTGGAAATCGATCCCTTTCGGGAAGGATGAGTTGATGGATTTGATCTGCAGATCATATTTATCCGGCGCCTTGAAGGTGATCTGGTTGACACTCTCCTGTACAAGTATGTCGCCTGATTTTATGTCGATGTTCTGTTTTTTGAGCTGATTTCTAAAAATTCCCGGAATATTTTCGACCTTGATAGTCCCTCGAAGGTAGGCCGTTGCCCCGTAACTCTGCATCTGGTTGAGGTGAACGTAGGAGAGGCTGATTACCTTTCGCATAATGGGATAGGCCCTGTCGACACCTGCGCTTATACTTACCTCCTGAATCTCCTGAAATTGTTCTTCCAATACTACTGAGACGCTGATCGGCTTGCCGGATAGTATAATGGTTTCGGTTTTAGGGGTAAAGCCGAGACTGCGGTAGGTCACTGTATAACTTCCGGGTGGGAGTTGGATTTCAAATTCACCATTCTCGTTGGTAGTGGTACCTTGCGATCCTTCTTTGAAAAAAACTGTTGCGAACGGGATTGGCTGACCGCTCTTGTCCTTGATGTTGCCTTTGAGATTATGAGCAGATGCGAAATTGGCCAATAGCCAAAAGAAGGAGAACAAGATCAGAAACTTTCTCATGCACCGAATTATTTGGGTAGGTATACGGATTTCAGATCCAAAAGTACCAAAAGGATTGGGAAGGCTTTACAGAAGAATAAAAAAAAATAGACAGAAGGCGGACAATATCCGGTATTTGTACATGAGCAAGAAGTTTGTTCTTCTGGAAGATTGTCGGTTTCACGCAAAGTACGCAAAGGAAAACGCAAAAGACGCAAAGTAATACGGGTAAAACTTTGCGTCTTTCTTTGCGGACTTTGCGTGAAATTTTGTGGCTCTCTTTCAGGTAATGATTTCTAAAAGAGTAGAAACTTTTGCTAGTATGCGTTGATGATTGCCAGAAAATCGTCAGCTTTAAGTGATGCGCCACCGATCAATCCACCATCAATATCCGGTTGACTGAAGAGTTCCTGTGCATTTGCAGGAGAGCAAGAGCCGCCATAGAGAATGGAGCATTCGGATGCGATATTCTGATCGTATTTTTTTGCAATCAACTGACGGATAAAGGAGAGCATATCCTGCGCTTGTTGTGAACTGGCAGTACGCCCTGTTCCGATGGCCCAGATGGGTTCATATGCAATCACAATTTTCCCGAAATCTTGGGCAGAAAGATTGAAGACAGTCTCCTCAAGTTGCTTTTGAACGAACTGGTTTTCAGTTCCGGCTTCACGGATGGCAAGTGCCTCGCCACAGCAGTAAATTGGTGTCAAACCTTGTGCAAGGGTCAGAGCTACCTTCTTGTTCAGGATCTCGCTTGTTTCATGGTAATATTCGCGTCGTTCGGAGTGGCCAAGAATGACATAGGTGGCGCCGGTAGATTGAATCATTGATACGGAGACTTCCCCGGTGAATGCCCCTTTTGCTTCTGCTGCGCAGTTTTGTGCGGAAACTGAAATCCTGCTTAAATCAACAGTTGTGGCGATGCTGGCAAGATGGGTAAACGGTGTCCCCAATACGACAACTACATCTTTTGCCCCTTTTTCTGTAACCAAATTGCTGACTTGTTTAGCCAGTGCAATACCTTCAGTGAGTGTGGTGTTGCATTTCCAGTTACCGGCTACAATTTTCTTTCTCATGGTCGGTGATATTTATTTTTTGAAGTTAATGATCATGCAGCAAAGATAGAAATCAGACATTTAAGTAACGAATGCATTGTTGCAGTTCCTGACGATTTAACTATTTGGTTACGTTGGTTACCAGACTTGTCATCTCTTTAATGGTAGGAATGTCGTTGTAGTGCCACTTACCCATAATGGTTCCACTGCGGAGATAAAGCAATCCGGGATTTCCCCTGACAATGGTTTTAAGCGTGACTTCATCGCCAAAAAGAAACTCGTAGGTTGGGTGCGCGATATTTTTGAAATCCTCAAGCCTTGCTCCTGTTGTTGAGGTAAGACAAACAAATTTATAGCCCGAAAACTTTGCCCAGACGGCCATTCCATTAATGAGCTCCTGCTTTTTAAGCGAACTTTTGGCCAGATTGGCGGCTATCAGAAAAAAGGTCGGTTTATCGTCCGCAAAAAAGAAGCTGGTCACATCATCGCCGGGTGCAGTGCGGATTTGAAAATCATGGATCGGCGGCGTATAACCCTTTTTGACCAATACAGCTTCGCCCATCGATTCGAATTTCCAGTTTACCGTATCCTTCCAGGGATAGTCGCTGTCTGTGAATTTTTGTACTTTATTGGTTTGCTTATTTCTGTAAAAGAAGCTGTTGGCATATTCATCCGCTTTTTCTCCTTCCGGGATTTTCATGCTGTTGGGTATGTTGACGCCAACCTTGTATGGCCTGAAGTCAAAAACCGGATCATGCCGATAGGACCAGGTTACAAACCCAACGTAAATGGTGGTGATGATGGCCATCCTGTAATATCTCCATTTCCCGAGAATCACCGGCTGAATGCTGTCCCGCCTGATAAATACCAGCAGAACCATGGCAGAAAGAAGAATATTTTTGTAGAATGTTTCCCAATTGGTAATCACCAGGGCATCCCCA
>JBBIUJ010000048.1:0-18640 GCA_037440345.1 Prolixibacter sp. | reverse complement strand
GGTTACCCCTGACACCCCCTCTGAAAGAATAGCATACATTCTCAAGGATAGCTGTTCGAAAGCTGTTTTGGTTGATAATCATTTGCTTGCCGGCAGCTTAGGAGCAGATCCGGACATGATTAACAAACCAGTGATATTGGATCTTAGCGGAGCAATAGGTGAAAATCAATCTTCTCCGAAAAGAATAATTGGGCCCAATAGTTTGGCCTATATCATTTATACATCAGGTTCAACCGGTGTTCCGAAGGGAGTTATGGTAGAGCACCAGGCGCTCTCCAACCTGATTGCCTCTGTGAATCAGAATATTAATATCTACAGCGATAGTTCGTTAAATGAGCTGATGATCAACTCTTTTGCTTTTGATGTTTCCCTGAAACAGATATTTGCCACCCTTTGTCATGGGAATGCTTTGCATTTGTTGAGTAAAGAAAGAAGACTCGACCCACGTGAAATAATCAAATACATTGTTGGCAGTAAAATCAATATCATTGACATAACCCCTTCGCTGTTTTCGGTGATGCTGGAAGAGGGTTTTTGCGAAATAGAGAAGCCCGAATTAAATGAAATATTTATTGGATCGGAAGCATTACCGTATAAACTGGTCAATTCTTTTTATAGCAATCCAAAAAACAGAAGGATAAATGTTACGAACTTTTATGGTCCAACAGAATGTTGCGTTGAATCATCAAGCTACAGGTTTCGTCCTGATTTGCCATTGGAAGATTGTGACATCGCACCAATCGGCAAACCGGTCCTAAACGAGCAAATATATATCCTTGATAAAGCCTTAAATTTATCTCCTATTGGCATACCGGGTGAAATATGTATAGCCGGGAAAGGGTTGGCCCGTCAATATTTGAATGATCCGGAACGGACAAATGAAAAATTTGTTCAATTTCCACTGCTGGAAGGAACGCGCATCTACAAAACTGGAGACATTGGAAGGACCCGCCCTGACGGGAACATTGAATTTTTAGGAAGGGTGGACGAACAGGTAAAGATTCGTGGATACAGGGTTGAACTTCAGGAGATTGAGAAAAGAATGCGTGAAGTGAAGGAGATTGTCGCATGCGCAGTCACGCTTTTTGAGAAGAATGGTTCAGGTGAGTTGGTAGCATACTTCACATCGGATGTTGCCATCGAACCGATGCAGCTAAAAAATCACCTTGAGAGGTTTTTGCCGAAGTATATGGTCCCATCCTATTTCATCCAATTGGATAAAATTCCGATGTCATCAAATGGGAAAATAGATAAAAAACTTTTGCCTTATCCTGCCGGAATTCAGGAAAGAGTGATAATCAGAAAACCACAAGATGAGATTGAATTCCTAATTCTTGAAATCTGTTCAAACGTACTCAAGAAAGAAGAGATCAGTCTGGGCGACAATTTCTTTGAAATAGGAGGACACAGTTTAAATGCGGTAAGGGTTATATCCCAAATTCAAAAAGAGCTGAATATCGATTTCGCGCTTAAGGAAATATTTTATACCCCGATTTTGATCGATATTGCTGAGAAAGTGAAAAAAATAGTCGAACGCAAAGAGTCTTATGTAGAAAAGAATGAAGAAGACCCATTAATTGTTCCGTTATCAGATGACGAATTAGAATTATTGTCCAATATACAGTTTGAGGATGACGACGAATAAATATAAAGAATTAAAGCAGAGGGCTTTGGCTGGAGACCTGTCAGCCCTGGAAGAGTTAAGGCAACTTGGAGTATTGTCGGGTAATAAAGCGAAATATTCGATGGCGCCTGTTTCTTACGCACAGAGAAGGCTTTGGTTTATTGACAAGATGGATCAATCGCCAGCCTATAATCTGCCGGCCTCAATCATTCTTGAAGGAAAATTAAATGTTGAGGCTTTGGAAAATGCTTTCAGGGAAATAATTCGACGCCATGAGATATTACGCACTGTTTTTGTGGAAACAGACGGAATACCCTATCAAAAAATATTTAATGACATTGATTTTCAAATTGCCAAAGATGATCTGAGCGATGCTGTTGACAAGAAAGAAAAAATATCCGTATTAATCCAAAAGGAATCTAACCGCTGTTTCGACCTCTCAAAAGGACCGTTGATTATATGCAGTTTGTTTAAACTCGGGAATCAAAAACATCTTCTCCTTTTCAATATGCACCATATCATAAGCGATGGTTGGTCAATAGGAGTATTGATTTCAGAACTTACTCTGTTGTATAATTCATTTTGTAACGGGGAAGCGAATCCCCTGGAACCATTGAAAATACAGTACAAAGACTATGTCCAACGGCATTCGCAGTTATTGAGGGAAGAAAACGCATCGGGGCATAAAAAATATTGGCTTGATAGGTTTTCAGGCGATCTTCCGGTCTCTGAAATTACTCCGGATCTATCAAGGCCATTGTATAAAACATTTAGCGGGAAGCTGCATGAAATAAATATAGATAAACCTCTTCATTCAAAAATTGGGAAGCAGTGCCGGCAGAGTAATACCAGTCTGTTTATGTTTCTCGTCTCTGTCGTAAATGTCCTGATTAATAAGTATTCCGGGAAAACAGATATCCTGGTTGGTTCAGTGATCTCAGGACGCGAACAGAGGGACCTTGAAAATCAAATTGGTTTTTATGTGAATACAATTCCGCTTAGAAATGAAGTTGAAACATCGCGCAGTTTTAATAGCTTTCTGGGCAAAGTTAAACACAATTGTATCGAAGCTTATGATCACCAGGTATATCCCTTTGATTTATTAATTGAAGATCTGGATTTAAACCGGGATACAAGCAGGAATCCGTTGTTTGAAATTACAGTGTCACTTCAGGAAGCTATTGCTGGTTCCATTTCATTTGATGGAATAACGACTTCCTTCCTGAAGCCGGAAATTACTTTCAGCAAATTCGATCTTCATTTCAATTTTGAGGAATCCCCCGAAGAGATGAAACTCGGGATAGTTTATAATCCGGATTTATATACGGTTGAAAAAATTGAAAGAGTTGGGAAACATCTTCTTGAATTACTCCAAAAATTATTGAACTCTCCTGATAAGGCGATCAATACAATTGAAATAATTTCTCAGGAGGAAAGGGACCAGATTTTATTTGAGTTCAACAACACAACCTGCAGGTATCCGAAAGAGAAAACCATTGCTGAATTGTTTGGTGAAATATCTGAAACTTATCCCGACAAACCTGCGATTGTTTACCAGGGAAATCCATTAACGTATAGACAGTTAAATGAGAAATCTGATTATCTGGCTCATCAATTGCTCAGAGAATGTGATCTTAAGCTTGAAGAGCCTGTCGTGATAATTATGGACAGGTCGCATGAATTAATTGTATCAATATTGGGTGTGCTGAAGGCAGGCGGTGTTTATCTTCCACTCGATACCAACATGCCGGATGAAAGAATTGATACCATTCTCAAAGATGTAAACGCGAGGATTATTATAACTGACAAAGTACCGGGGGATTCAACTTACTCAGTTCCTCATATTCTTTATATCACAGAAAAATATTTTTCATCCGTCGTGAGGTGTCCTGCTATCCCTATCAACAAAACATCCTCGAACTTAGCCTACATCCTATATACTTCCGGTTCAACCGGGGTTCCAAAAGGAAGTATGATTGAAGAGAAATCTATCATAAGATTAGTGAGGAATATAAATTATTCCTTCTTTGATGACAACGTTAAATTATTTTCTACATCTTCTATATCATTTGATGCGACAACATTGGATATATGGGGAGTGCTATTAAACGGGGGAACGCTCTTTTTAGAAAACACGGAAGATTATCTCGATCCTGAAAAACTGGCGAAATATTTTTCAAATTATAAAATCAATAAAGTATTGTTTTCAACCGGATTGTTTGTAAGAATGGTTGAAGCCGATCAGCAATACAATCTGAAAATGTTTGAAGGTATTAACGAAGTAATTGTTGGTGGCGATAAAATGCCTTACCGAACTTCAAACAAATTTGTCGAATCTTATCCTGATGTTTTATTCGCTAATGGATATGGACCTACCGAAAATACGACTTTTACTACTTTTTTTTATATTACGAAAGAGTATTTCTCCGATATCCCAATCGGTAAACCAGTATCAAATACATCGGTATATATTTTTGATGAATCCGGCAATCTATGTCCTATTGGTGTTCCCGGTGAAATTTTCATTGGAGGAGAAGGATTATCACGAGGATATGTTAACAGACCTGAATTAAACAGACAAAGATTTGTATCAAATCCATTCAACAAAGAGGAAATATTGTACCGTTCGGGTGATATGGCTCAATGGCAGGATGACGGCAATATTTTATTTTTAGGGCGAAATGACGATCAGCTAAAAATCAGGGGGTATAGAATTGAAACCGGCGAAATTGAGAATATAGCAGCAAAAAATAGTGGGGTAACCCATACAAAAGTTATTGTTATCCCAGAAGATGATCAAAAAGAATTGGCGCTATATTATACCTCAGGGAATGAGATCAGCAAGGAAGGGTTCAAGAAATTTCTTGCGAAAACACTCCCCGAATATATGCTTCCAAAATATTATATCCGACTTGAGAAGTTTCCACTAAACCGCAACGGGAAAGTCGATTACAGTGCATTTCCAAAACCTGAAATCAATTTGGGCCAAACAGTAATGAGACCCGGGCCCGGAAACCAAACACAAAAAATACTTACGGGGATATTTGAAAAAATACTAAACGTAAAGAATATTTCGATCACCGATAACTTCTTTAGTAATGGTGGACATAGCCTGAAAGCAATCAGGGCTGTATCGGCCATACAAAAGAAATTATCGGTAAAAGTCAGTCTGAAAGAATTCTTTACCTATCCGGATATTATTTCCCTTGAAGAGATCATACGTGACAGGAAGCGGGAGATACTTGGAACTATTCCGGTAATAAAAGAGTCGGAGTATTATAATTTATCTTATGCTCAGAAAAGGCTTTGGGTATTGGACAAAATTGAAAAATCAAAATCAACTTATAACATACCACTCGCCGTTACCGTCTTTGAAGAAGTAGATTTGAATGCGATTCAGTCAGCATTCAATGATTTGATTCAACAACATGAATCCTTGCGGACCGTATTTATCGAGATCAACGAAGACCCGTTTCAGCAAATAATTACAGATCATACTATTCCTGTTATAACAAAAGATTGCAGCGACGAAAACCATCCTGATGATTCTGCACTGAACTTTATAACTAATGAAGCGATTAAACCATTTCGCCTTTCTGAATATCCATTGGTCAGATTGTATGTTATTAAAACTGCTGCCGAAAAAAACATAATATTCCTCAATATCCATCACATAATTTGTGATGGTTGGTCGTTAAACATTATGATAGACGAGCTATTTGGCGGATATAAAAATTACATCGATAAATCCTCAAAACCATGGGTTAAACCAGACATTCAATACAAAGATTATACCTACTGGTTAAACGAAAAAATAAATAACCATCAGGATGATTCTGACCGTGCATATTGGCTTGATAAACTGGGTGGCACAATAACTCCCATAGATATCCCAACAGATTTCAACCGTCCTGCAGTAAAGACATATCGTGGAAAATCTATTTATTATTCGTTTTCAAAAGAGCTGAAAAAGAATCTGGATGCTTTTAATATTGAGCGGCGAAGCAGCCTTTTCATGACACTTACAGCAGCCGTAAAAGTCCTGCTGTATAAGTATTGCGGAAAGGAGGATATCATAATCGGTACCCCCGTCGCGGGAAGGGACCACCCTGATCTGGAAAATCAAATCGGCTATTATGTCAATACACTTGCATTGCGCGACCAGATCCAACCTGAAAAAACATTCGCAGAATTATTGGAAGAAATAAAAAGAACTGCGACTGAGAGTTATTCACATCAAATGTATCCGTTTGACAAACTGGTTGAAGATATTAAACTTCCCAGGGATACCAGCCGTTCTCCTTTGTTTGATGTGATGATTGTTTTGCAAAATTTTGATATCTCGTACAAGGGAGTTTTTAAACGGATAGAACCTTACAAAGTCCCAATGGATATCAGCAAATTTGACCTGACATTTAATTTCAATGATACAGGGGAAAATCTGGAATTATTGGTAGAATACAACACGCAACTGTATAAACAGGAACGGATTGAACAAATCCTTTCGCATTTACAGGTATTGCTGAAGGGGATAATCGCCAATCCGGTACAGTTGGTAAAATCGCTCAATATATTAAGCTGTGAAGAAGAGAAAAATCTGATTCTGAATTATAACAATACTTCCGCTCAGTACCCAGTAGATAGGACAATAGTTCAGTTGTTTGAAGAATCTGCCGCAAGATATCCTTCAAATACAGCTGTTGTGTATAAGGACAAAAAATTGACCTATTCCGAGTTGAATAGTAAGTCGAATAAAATTGCTCAATCCATCATCGAGAAATATGATGTTCCGACTGGTGAACCTATCGGGGTTATTGTTTCCCCGACAGAGAACACTATAGTAACATTGTTGGCCATTTTGAAAGCCGGAGGAGCTTATGTTCCGGTTGATCCTGAATATCCGGATGAAAGAATTAAACATATTATTCTGGAGAGTAAAACGAATATTGTCGTTACAAATAATGAAAATGTTACCCGTTTGCACCAGTTGTTGGCAAAAATAAACAGCGATTGTAAAATTCTAAATCTGGATGAAGTGCCCGAAACTGATGAACTAATCTACCCGAATCCTAATAATTTAAATGCAAATCCGGACACTACCGCGTACGTTATTTTTACCTCAGGGTCAACCGGTAAGCCCAAGGGTTGCCCTATCAGTCATGGGAATCTGGTACGTTTGTTTGTTAATGACAAATCCCTCTTCGATTTTAATTCCTCGGATGTATGGATCATGGCGCATTCCTACTGTTTTGATTTTTCAGTTTGGGAGATGTATGGCGCTCTATTATTCGGTGGAAAATTAATCATACCTGAGAGAAATGAAGTCAGGGATATTTCTGCATTTGTCAGACTTGTAAATGAACATCAGGTTACTGTCCTGAACCAAACGCCGGGAGCATTCTATAAATTTATTGAATTTGTACCCGAAGGCCGGTATCAAAAACCGCTTCATCTTCGCTATGTAATTTTTGGAGGAGACAAACTTAATCCTTCCAGGTTGTCGAAATGGATTCTAAATTATCCTGTTTCAAAAGTTAAGCTCATCAATATGTATGGGATTACTGAAACGACCATTCATGTAACATATCATAGTTTTACAGAGGAGGAGATTGAAACGTCTGACGGAAGGAGCAACATTGGGAAACCTCTTCCTGAAACTAAAGTTTACATTCTTGATAATTTCATGGGTCTCGTTCCTGTCGGGGTTTATGGCGAAATATATGTTGCAGGTACAGGATTAAGTAAAGGATATTTAAACCGCCCGGATTTAACTGCTGAAAGATTTATTCCAAATCCATACGACAATAATGAAGTAATCTATAAGAGTGGAGATATTGGCCGGTGGTTATACGATGGGACCCTGGAATACCTTGACCGCAGTGATAACCAGGTGCAAATCCGTGGTTTTCGTGTTGAAATTGCCGAGATAGAACTTTTACTTCGTCAATATCAAGGGATCTCTGAAACTGTTGTTGTATCAGTAGAAAAGGAAGGAACGAAGGAATTGGCTGCTTACATTGTTTCAGGTGAAGAGTTAAAAATTACCAAACTAAAAACTTATCTCGCCTCTTCCTTGCCTGATTATATGATCCCATCTTATTATATCAGGATAGATAAGGTTCCTTTGACCTCAAACGGTAAACTAGATAAAAAATCCCTTCCTCCGGCAATTCAAAACATTGCCACAGGAGATTTGTTCGAAGACCCGACAAACAGGCTCGAAGAAGAATTACTGGAATTATGGCAGGAAGTTTTATCAACGGAGAGCATAAGTATTCATGATAATTTCTTTGATCTCGGCGGAAATTCAATTCTGTTGGTGAAACTTCACGGCAAAATAAACGGGAAGTATCCGGATGCAGTGGAAATAACAGACCTATTTTCAAAGAGCAGAATAGCCGAACAGGCTGAATTCATTGCTCAGAAGATATTCAAACAACCGGAAGCAAATACAACATCAGTTGATAAACAGGAAGCCAGCTCAAAATATCATGACGTAGCTATAATTGGTATGGCGGCAAAGATTGGCGATTGTGAAACACCGGATGCGTTTTGGAGCGACCTTTGTCTGGGCGTTGATTATATCGGCGATATGCCTCTTGCAAGAATTCCGGATATAAAAGAGCTTTGTAAATCGAATAATATTAACGCGGATTCCATCAGGTTCAGAGAGCTATGTTATTTGAGTGAGGTTGATAAGTTTGATCATGGGTTCTTTAAATTGTCTCCGGCCGAAGCCTCATTAATTGATCCTGGACAGCGATTATTCATGGAAACGGCCTACCATACCCTTGAAGATGCCGGCTACGGCGGAAATAAATTATGGGGAAGCCGGACAGGGGTTTTCATCGGTGCCAGTGATAATCTGAGTGAATATGCAAAATTCATTGAAGCATCCGGTATTCAGGACCAGAACTTACTTCTTGCCGCGCAGACCCCATCCATTTTAGCGAGCAGACTATCCTATCACCTGAATCTTAAAGGCCCCGCAATGCTTGTAGACACTGCATGTTCTTCTTCGCTCGTTGCAGTCCACTTAGCGTGTCAGTCTATAAGGGAAGGGAAAATTGATTCGGCAATTGTAGGTGGAGTTAAACTTCACCTCCTTCCGGTAGATTCAGGCTCCCGTTTAGAAATAGATTCGTCCGATGCTCGTGGACATAGTTTTGATGATGCGGCAAACGGAACAGGGGGCGGAGAAGGTGTAATAGCTATCATGATAAAACCACTTGAGAACGCCGTAAGGGATAAGGACCATATTTATGCTGTCATAAAAGGGAGCGAAATCAATCAGGATGGCAGTTCAATCGGAATTACAGCCCCCGATGCCGATGCGCAGGCCGATGCAATAGTAAAAGCCTGGATAGATGCAGGGATTGATCCGCTGACTGTAAGCTTTATTGAAACGCATGGGACTGCCACCAAACTTGGAGACCCGATTGAAATAGATGGTATCACAAAGGCCTTTAAAAAGTTCACCCCCAATAAAAAATTCTGTGCTATCGGAGCAGTAAAAGCTAACATAGGTCACCTGGATACCGCTGCAGGATTAGCCGGGTTATTAAAAGCTGTATTAAGTTTGAAAAATAAGCAGCTTACGCCGTTAGCTCATTTTAAAACCCCGAACAGGAATATCAATTTTGAAGAAAGCGCCGCATATATAAATACTGACCTGAATGATTGGGAAAGGAATGGGAAACCATTAAGATGCGGGATTAGTTCCTTTGGATTAAGCGGCACAAACTGTCATGTTGTTTTGGAGGAAGCTCCGCCAAAAGAGAAAACAGCAACTCCGGAGAAGAAACAATATTTATTTACACTTTCGGCCCGTAGCAAAGAAGCTTTAATTGAATACGCGAAAAAAATTAAGCCCTCCCTTTATCAAAATATTGATACAAATCCCGAAAGTATTTGTTACACCCTCGCCACTGGAAGAGGCCATTTCTCCTTCAGACTCGCGATCATATTTGATAATTTAGCGGAACTCATAAAAAAACTTTCCCATATAATTGATAATGAAGTATTTCCTTTCGAAGCGAATGGAACCTTTTACAATTATTCAAAATCTGTCGCATCAAACAAAAAGAATCTGGCACCAGGAGAAATAACAGAAACCGATATTCGGGATCTCAGCAACGAAATTAATGCGCTGCTAAAAAAATATGAAGAAAATAATGATAGAATTATATCAGTAGCAGAAGCCTATGCAAGAGGGGCTGACATCGCGTGGGATGTATATTATAACAATTCTTCTCCTTCAAAAATTTCTCTTCCCGGATATCCCTTCGAGAAGAAAAGATGCTGGGTTAAAGTAAAAGCCAAAACCAATAGTCAGACAGGGATTTCCTTGTCATATGGCAGCAAACAGGATAATATTTTCTTGTCCGACTGCTTACTTGATACACCTTCAGTGGCAGTTTATACGAATACTTTTTATGCTAAAAACTGGTTGTTGAACGAACACCGGGTAATGGGAATCCCGACTCTTGTTGGAGTTTCGTACCTCCAAATGGCTTACGAAGCGGGTAAAAGCCATTTTAAAACCGGAAATCTACGTTTTGATAATTTCTATTTGCTTCAACCGCTTAGGATAAATGAGGATGCAGAACTTGAAGTATTGACTTCAATAAATAAAATCGATGATAACAATTTGACTGCTGAAGTACAATCGAAATCGGATGATAATACCTGGTCGACTTATGCAAAGTTCAGTGTCGGCAAATCAGCAGAAAACATACCGGACAAAATTGATATAGAAGAAATTAAAATACGGACAACCCATTCACGCGAAATTTTCCCCAAGGACGATAATCAGGAAAACAAAGAGATCATTCAGGTCAGTAAAAAATGGAATTGCCTCAATAGAATTTACTGGAACGAAACTGAAAACATTGGTGAATTAAGTGTACCTGCAGAAGATATTGAAATAGCCGCGAATTTTCATTTGTATCCGCCCATCCTGGATGCCGCATTAAGCTACGCGATTGATGAACCCGGGTTTCTACCCTATTCGTTCGGAAGTGTTGAATTGAGAAAAAAAGCATCGAACAAAATATTCAGTTACATCAAAAAGCATTCAAACGATGCAACCGAAACCCGCACCTTTGACATCACACTTGCTGATGAAACAGGTGAAATTATAGCTATATTCAGGAATTTCACGCTAAAGAAAACCGGGCAGCAAAACCAGGATCATTTTTTTCACGAATTGATTTGGAAATCATGGCCTTTGAAGAAATCAAATATCCAAACAAAAGCAGAAACACTTCTATTGTACAATGCATCCTGCGATCAAGAGTTAATAAGCAAGTTTAAATCGCTTGGTGGAATTACCACTCATGAAATAATTGAAGATAATTTCGCCGAAATTTTCGGAGAACTCAAAAACAGGATTCCGGGGAAAATCATTTTTCTACTTCCTAAAGCAAGTTCAGTTAAGAGTGTAGAAAGTGTTGATATAGAGGATCGATTATCGAAATCAGTATACAGTGTTTTTCACTTTGCGAAATATCTTTCTGCCAATATTTCATCAAATGCTGATCTTCTGTTCGTTGGTGAAAATGTGGTTGAAGTCTCTAAAACTGAGCCACATTTAAATTCATTGAACAATGCCGTTGCAGGTCTGGGGCAAGTGGTTCAACAGGAAAATCCCAACTTGAATTGCAGGTTCCTGGATATTGATGAACACACTACGTTAAGTGAAATAATAAACGAATTAAACGATGGATTCACTGAATCCTATTATTATAGGGCCTTTAGAAATTCGCAACGCTTTATTCGGGAAATAAAACCTATCAATTTAAACGAAAAGGCGAACAACAAGATCTCATTTAAAGAAGGTGGAGTTTATGTTATTACCGGAGGAACAGGTGGTATCGGGTTGGAATTGGCACTATTTCTTGCAAGGCAGGCCAAAATTAAATTGGCATTGATCAGCCGATCTGAGTTTATCGGTACGGATAAATGGGAAAGCACATTACAAGCAAGAAAAGACGAGAAGTTATGCCGGAAAATTGAAAAACTTCGCCAAATAAAAAATGAAGCCGGAGAGCTTGTCTTGTATGCTGCCAATGTAGGCGATTTCGAGAGCTTAAAAACCACCTTTGGAAAGATCAGGAAAGAGCATGGTAAAATCTGTGGAGTGATGCATGCAGCGGGAATTCCGGGAGAAGGATTCATTTTCGGGAAAAGCCTGGAAAAATTCCGTGAAGTGATCAAACCAAAAATTCAAGGAACAATTTATTTAGGTGAATTATTGAAGGAAGAAAAACCTGACTTCCTTGTTTTGGCATCTGCAATTACAGCCATCATACCCACTTCGGGACAGAGCGATTATACTGCTGCCAACAGTTTTATGGATGCCTATTCGTCTGAAATAAACCTTTCAGGAATAAATACCTTGAGCATCAACCTTACGACTTGGCAAGAAACCGGTATGGCCTATGACCATCGTGTTGTTGACGATGGAATTTTCAAATCCATCACCACTAAAAATGGAGTCGGTTCCATCGAAAAAATCATTCAGAAGCGAATGAATTCAGTAATCCTGGGTGAACCTGATTTTACATTTCTTGATTCAACCGATGTTCTACCATTCTATTTTGAGAGAAGTTTACCTGTCAAGGCAATCACATCGAAAAACCAGGCTGACGCCGAAACAGCAAGGCCCGTTTTATTGAAAGGAAGAGATGAAGGGAACTATTCCGAATTTGAAATTTCAATCGCCCAGGTTTGGGGGAGCGTTTTGGGGTATTCTGAAATCAATATTACAGACAATTATTACGAGCTGGGAGGCGATTCAATCCATGCTATTAAAATTAATAGTTTGCTGGAAAAAAACTTAAAGCAACAAGTTACGATTAGTGACCTTTTTAATCATCTGACAATAGAAGAACTTGCGGTATTCCTTTCAACCCGGCCCGGCAATGTCGAAATTGAAACATTTGAGGTAATCCCGGTTGAAAAGAGTGAGATGTATCCGGTAAGCTCGAACCAACATTTGCTTTATCTTCTCGAAAGTAATAGTCATGATAAGACAATCAACAATATTCCAGACGTTTGGCAATTGAATGGCGATATTGATATTGAATTATTGAATAAATCTTTCCACCAACTGATTAAACGACATGACTCACTGAGAACTTCTTTCAGGATGATTGACAATGAACTTTTTCAGGTAGTCCATGATGAAGTCGATTTTTCGATGCCAATTTTGACCATGTCTGAAGAAGATGCCAGGGGATACATTTTCAACTGTGACAAATCTTTTGATCTAGGTATAGCCCCATTGTTTAGGGTAGAAATTATCAGGTTAAATCCTGTAAAACACTTGTTGCTGTTCAATTGCAACCATATTGCATTTGATGCCTTATCGCTTAAAGTTTTAATGGCGGACCTGGCCGGTTTTTATAATGGATTTGAAATGAAACCGCTCAGTATTCAGTTTAAGGAATTTAGTGCGTGGGAGAAAAACGTCCTGAAAAGTAAATTGGCGGAAATAAATAAAGGATACTGGCTCACCCGGTTCGAAGATGAAATTCCGCCCAACAATATTGAGCCACGATACATTGTTCCTCCAAATCGTTCCGAAGTTGCTGGCGGACATATGGTAGCACTTGGTGAAATACTTTATTCTGAAGTGAAGAAATTTTCGGCAAGCAAACGATTATCTGTATTCAATATCATTTTAACCGCGACCAATTTACTGATCGGTAAATTTTCCGGTCAGAATGATATTACAATTGGAGTTGCTGAAACGGGACGTGACAAGGAGGAATTTTCAAACTTAATTGGTTGCTTCATCAAAATTCTTCCTATCAGGACCTTTTTGGATGAATCTGTCACGGTTGAAGAATACCTTCAGGTTGTTGGCAATACTTTTGCCGAAGGAGTGAAGCACAAGGATGCCAATTATGGTGAATTGGTTGTAGAATTAATAAACAAGGGAATACTTAAGCGAAATGCACTTTTCAATGTTAGTCTTTCGTACATGAACTTTGAGGCTCAGGAGAATCAAATGGGAAATCTCCAATTAGAATCTTACCCCGCTGAAATTTCAATGTCAACCAACAATGATTTGATCCTTTTCGCAATAGAAACAGGTGATAACCTGTATGTAAATTTCAAACATAAAAAATCAATTTGGGATCAGAATGATATAGAAGTTTTTGGAAAACATTTTATTCGCCTTGTAGAAATTATTACGACACAAGGAAATCTCAAAATCGGAAGGATAGAGTTAAATAATAGCGATGGAACTATTTATTTAAAAAATGAAAAAGCCTCCACAGAGATTCTTCCTGCCGGCAAGACTACCCATTATCCTGTCTCTTCGGCCCAACGCCGATTATATATTCTTGATCAACTTTCAAAGGACAAGCTGGATTATCACCTTCCCGATATTTGGAATATCAAAGGAAAACTCGATGTTGATGCGCTGATTAAAGCTTTCGGCAAACTGGTTGAGCGTCATGAAATTTTGAGAACAACCTTCGACCTGATAAATGACCTACCTGTCCAGATTGTACACGATCAGATTGAATTGACCATTCCTTTCCTGAAAATGAGTGATGATGAAGCCAACGATTACAGTCGCGGCTTTGTTCAGCCTTTTGATTTGAAAATTGCACCTTTGTTCAGAAATGAAATCATTCAACTTTCACCCGAAAATCATCTGCTGTTGTTTGATGCCCATCATATTATTGCTGATGCCTTTTCGATGGAAATAATGAAAAAGGAAATCTTCAGTTATTATGAAGGGAATGAACTAAATCCACTAAAAATTCAGTACAAGGATTATTCGATCTGGCAGGAAAACTATTACAAAAGCAAAGAAGCCGCCGCGAAAAAATCGTATTGGATCAAACAGTTCGATGGAGAAATACCGCTAATCAATTTGCCGCTTGATTATTCTCGTACGGCCAATCTATCAGCCGAAGCAGGAATATTTTCGTTGTACCTAGACGAAAACATGGCCGCTGAACTCAAAAGGGCATCGGTTGACCAGGGAATTTCAACCTTCATGATTTTGCTGGCAGTTTACAACATCGTTTTGCACAAATACACCCGGCAGGAGGATATTACAATTGGAGTGACTACAATGGGCCGCAATAACGATGAACTGTCAAAACTGATTGGCATGTTTGTCAATAACCTGCCAATCAGAACCTACCCAAAAGATGATCTCAGTATATCTGAATTCCTGAGTCAACTGAAGAAAACCACAATTGACGCTTTTGTAAACCAGGATTACCCTTTCGATGAATTGATTGAAGATCTTAATATCAAAAGAGACTTAAACCGCTCTCCACTTTTCGATGTTCTATTTTCTTACATGAATTTTGAACTTTCCGAAATTAAAGACAGGGGGATACAGGTATCTGATTACAGGGCAGAAAGGATTATTTCTTCTGAATATGATTTGATGCTTTACGGTTTGGAAGCTCAAGACAAAATATATATTACCATTAAATATAAGAAGTCATTATTCAAAAAGGAGAGCATTGAAAGATTTGCCGGACATTTCTCAAAAACCTTAGAAATTGTTATTAAAAACAGGGAAACTAAACTAGGTGATATTGATCTCCTTTTGCCAAATGAAATTAGCCTTTTAAAAACCTATAACAGCCAATACAAGAAGATAACCAAACCATCCGGTATTACCGAATTGCTTGAGGGACCATTTTCAGCGAATAGTGAAAATGTTGCCCTGCTATACCAGAACCAAAAGATGTCTTACCATGAGCTCAATATAAAAGCGAATATGCTCGCGAATTATTTGCGTTCTGAGTATGCAGTAAGGCCTAATGATCTGATAGGTATCATGGTTGACCGAACGGAATCAATGGTCGTTACTATGCTCGGAGTAATGAAGAGCGGTGCCGCCTATGTAGGAATAGACAGTGCCTATCCGCAACAAAGAATTGAATACATTCTGAAAGACAGTAAAACAAATATAGTATTATCAGAAAAAAGTATCATTGAAAAGGGTCTATTCAAAATTGGATCTGAAACCAATATCGTGAATATTAATGACATAAGTATTTCAAATCAAAATTCAGATGAACCCAACTCAATCAATTCGCCCGAAGATATAGCTTATGTAATTTATACATCCGGATCAACGGGAGACCCCAAGGGGGTTGCAATAACCCACAAAAATCTTTCAGTATTTCTCCAATGGTGCATGGCCGAGTTCAAATCAACGGATTATGATGTCGTGTATGCTTCTACCTCTTATTGCTTCGACCTTTCGGTGTTTGAAATCTTCTACTCGCTTGTTGCCGGCAAAACCATAAGGATACTGAAATCAGCACTTGATATTCCTCTCTATCTCGGCAAGGATAATAAGGTATTGATTAACACGGTCCCCTCATTATTATCTGCAATAAAAGATGATTTAGATCGAGGCGGATTTAAGTATTTGTCAGCGATAAATCTTGCAGGAGAACAAATTCCCCAATCCCTAATTGAAGGTATCGACTGCGATAAAATTGAGGTAAGGAATTTGTACGGCCCTTCTGAAGACACCACGTATTCTACAGTTTATAAATTTAGCAATAGAAATAAGAAAGTCTTAATAGGAAGACCTATATCGAATACGCAAATTTATATAGTTGATCCAAATATTAAACTTGTTCCAATCGGACACACGGGAGAAATCTGTCTTACCGGAGATGGACTTGCTAAAGGCTATCTATTCAAGGACGAATTAACCAAAGAAAAAATCATCAGCAATCCATTTGGGGATGGGCGGCTTTACCGAACAGGTGATTTGGGCAGGTGGACCGACACCGGTGATATTGAATATCTGGGAAGGATTGACAGACAGGTAAAAATCAGAGGGTTCAGAATAGAATTGGGAGAGATCGAAACCAATATACGTCGTTTTCCTGACATAGAAAATGCGGTAGCGGTTGCCTTTGAGAAAGGAGTGACTAAAGATATTGCCGCATATATAGTTGCCCAAAAGGGAATAGATATCAATGAATTAAGAAATTATTTAGGTAACATAATGCCCGCCTACATGATTCCTCTCTATTTCGTCAGGATGGAAAAACTACCCCTGACTCCAAACGGGAAAATTGATGTAAAGGCGCTATCTAATCCGGATTTTGTTAATAATCATCCGGAATCAGTCAATGTTGAAGATTTAAGTCCAACGGAAGAAAAACTGGCTGAAATATGGAAGAACGTTTTAGAAGTTGACCATGTTAGTAAGCACGACAGTTTTTTCAACCTGGGAGGACATAGTCTCAAAGCATTAAGGCTCCTTTCTCAAATTAACCGGGAGTATATAAGCAATTGTACTTTGGCTGATGTCTTTGAATTTACTACCATAGAACAGTTTGCTTGCCTTCTTGTGAAGCAAAATCATTCTGTATTTACCGGTCTTTTGCCACTTGAAAAAAAGGATTACTATGAAGTATCACACTCCCAACGTCGATTGTGGATACTGGGTAGGGTAGAGAAGAATTCTATCGCGTATAACATTCCGGTTGTTTATCATATAAAATCAGCAGTAGATGTCAATGCCCTTCAAAACGCGTTTAATTCGCTCATTCGGAAATATGAATCTCTGAGGACCTGTTTTGTTGAAATAGATGGAGAACCCAAACAGGTAATATTGGATAAAGTTGAATTCAAAGTTGATGTTATTGAAGTAAAAGGGAGCCAACATCTCATCAGCGATTCAAAGGAAATGATTCAGAAAGCGATCACGACTCCTTTTAATTTGGAGAAGGCCCCTTTAATAAAAGTTACACTGCTGAGGCATGAAATTGAAGAAGGGTATATACTGGTCATCAATGTACATCACATTGTTCTTGATGAATGGTCCATAAAAATTTTGTCAGATAATTTAGCCAGGTTCTATGATCATTATACCGGTAAACATGAAATACAAGATGAGAAAGTGTTTACTCCTTCACCCATTCAATACAAGGAGTATGCGAATTGGCACAACGGGCAACTTGTAGCAAACGCGGCGGACAAAGATGCTCATAAAAATTATTGGTTCGAAATGTTTAAGGAACCAGTGCAGTGCCTTAACTTACCAATGGATTTTCAGCGACCCAAAACGCAAACTTTTGAAGGGAAGACAGAATCATTCATACTTCCTGCATTCTTGTCCCAAGGACTTAAAAAAATCAGCGCTGATAATAATACCACCCTATTTGTAACTACGCTTACATTGCTTAATGTGCTGTTTTCCAAATATACACAACAAAGTGATATTGTCATTGGCACACCAGTCGCAAACCGGGATCATCCGGATATCCAGGAGCAGATTGGGTTTTTCCTAAATACACTTGCTTTACGTAACCAATCAGATAAGTTGGATAGTTTCAGATCGTTTCTCGAAAAAGTAAAAAACAATACAATTAGCTCCTTTAGCCATCAGATATATCCGTTTGATTTGCTTGTTGATGAATTACAATTGCCAAGGGACCTCTCCCGTTCTCCATTATTCGATGTTATGCTGATATCTCAGACACCTGAAGGCAATGAAATTAAAACCCTTTCCGACCTTGCTATGGAATCAATTGTCTTTGATTATCCTGTAAGCAAATTTGATTTATCAATAAGCTATTATGAGGATAATAACTCGATAAAATATTTCTTTGAGTATAATACGGCGCTCTATAAAAAAGAGAGAATTGTCAATATGTTCAGCCATTTTACTGCTTTGGTTGAAAGTGTTATTAACAATGAGAAAGAACCGATCTCTAGATTGAATATTGTCTCCCCCGAAGAAAACGCATTGCTATTCAAATTTTCTAAAGGATATGATAAAGCATTGGCTAATAAGTCGATTGTTAACCTCATTGAAAAAAAGGCACTAGAATACAAAGATCGCACGGCAGTTGTGTACAAAAGGCAGAGATTGACTTTGGGAGAAGTAAATGCCAAGGCCAATCAACTTTCCCGTTTGCTGGTTGAAAGTAGTGGGATTGTACCAGGTTCCCGTGTTTGTGTGATGCTGGACCGGTCGGAATGGTCGGTTATAAGATCAAG
>JBBIUJ010000047.1:0-18964 GCA_037440345.1 Prolixibacter sp. | reverse complement strand
AATTCAGGTATACAGGAAGGGCGTGTCCCATTGATTTCATCCATCTCATTTGGAGCAAGGGATGATGTAGACAAGGAGACGGTGCAAAGCTTTACCAACACCGGTGTTATCCATGTTCTTGCAGTTTCAGGAATGAATGTTGGGCTAATTTTTGTTATTCTGGATTTCTTTTTGCGATTTCTGAAACGGTGGAAACTGGGTTTTGTATTTCACACGCTGGTTGTACTGATTGGGATTTGGGGGTATGCACTGGTAACCGGGATGTCTGCTTCTATCCTGAGGGCGGCAGTCATGTTTACATTTGTGGTCATTGGCAATTCGTTCCGCAGAAATGCGAACATTTTCAATTCACTGGCTGTTTCTGCATTCTTTTTGATACTCTGGAATCCGGCGATTATTCGGGATATTGGTTTTCAGCTTTCCTATGCAGCCGTTCTATCGATCGTGGTTATTCAACCGTTGTTGTACAAACGGCTTTATTTTAAAAGTCGTTTCCTGGATAAAATATGGTTACTTCTTTCGGTTACTTTTGCAGCGCAGATTGGCACGTTACCTTTCACGCTACAGTATTTTCATCAGTTTCCCGTTTATTTCTGGCTGGCCAATCTGGCCGTGATACCTTTGGTAACACTCATTCTGTACCTCTCATTTGTAGTTGTTTTTCTTTCGCTGATTTCCGGATTTTTTGCCTCAATTTTCGCTTTAGTGCTGGATTGGTCCGTCCGATTGGTCCTATTTTTGGTTAATATCGTGGAAGCGCTGCCCCATGCGGTCATAAAAGGAATTTATCCATCTTTTTTTCAAGTAATCATAGTCCTTATAATGAGTTGGGTATTTTATAAATATTGTAAAGAGCGGAAATTTTGCCGTTTACGCAATCTGTGCTTGCTTGCAATTTTGCTCTCTCTCACTGGTATTTTGGCAAACTATCGGAAGTTGACAAGTTCTGAAGTTATCTTTCTGAACATTCCAGGCACCCGTGCCATGGTCCTGACAAATGGGGAAAGGGCCGTGGTACTCTATACTCGGTGCGAAAAAGCAAATGAAAGGATAGGTTATGTTTTAAAGCCTTTTCTTGGAGTGAGAGGAATCAAAAAAACTGATATGTATCAACTTTCTGATTCTCTGCGAATAACGGATGGAAGCTTATTCGTCATTGGGCATTCAGTGTTTTATAAAGGAGCAAGGATAGTCATTCAGTCACTTGAATCGACGGCTACAAAAAGTGCATCAGAAGTGCTTTCTGCCGATTTGGTTTGGATGGGTACAATCAAATCAGGAAATGATCTTGATTTATCGTCGTACAGGATTATACTTTACCAAGCAACGGAAGGGGCTGAAAAGGAGATTATAGCGCATCATCCAACTACTACTTTTAATGTTAAAAGTTCTGTGCAGCTTCTTATTCAATCTCTTCCGTTTGAAAACAAAAACCGGTTTATTTGTCAATATTTCAACCGGTGAAAATGATGGGGAAATTTGTCTGGGTAAGGTTTGTTTGGCCTATGATTATTTACTTTAATCCAGCAAAATACCTTTCCCTTGTCTGATTATTTCAGCATCACCAGATGTACAATCAACAATGGTGGAAGGGTGATTGTCGCCATATCCGCCATCTATGACCAGGTCGACCAGGTGACCATAGTTTTCTTCAATGAGCTCAGGATCTGTAATGTATTCCAAAACAACATCTTCGTGGTGAACAGATGTGGATAAAACCGGGTTTCCGAGCTCTTTAACAATGGTACGGATGATATTGTTATTGGGAATCCTGATACCTATGTTCTTCTTTGAGTTTTTGAAAAGTTTGGGGACATTGGAATTGGCTTGCAGCAAAAAGGTAAATGGACCGGGAAGGTTTTTTTTCAAAAGTTTGAAGATGGAGTTGGGGAAGGGACGGCAATAATCCGAAATCTGGCTTAGATCATACAAGATGAAGGAGAAATCCGCTTTTTCTGGCCTGACGCCTTTAATTCGGGCAACCCGCTCTACAGCTTTGGATTTTGTGATATCGCAACCAATGCCATAAATGGTATCGGTAGGAAAGATGATGACAGCACCATCTCTCAGCAATTCCACAATTTTATCTATCTCCTTCTGATTTGGATTATCATCATAAAGCCTGACTAGCATGTGAAGCAATTTACATTTTTGCGTTTCAGATAGTAAAAATAGCTTTTTTCGATATAATTTCGCCGGAAGAAGTGACTAGAGTGACTGAAGTGAACTAAAGTGACTAAAGTTAGGGGCTCCTAACTTTGGTGACTAAGTTTTCAAGTACTTTAGTTCACTTTAGTCACTCTAGCTCACTTTAGTCACTTGAAAATAAAAAATCTCACAGAAGGTCCCATTACCAGTCAGATCATTCGTTTGACAGTACCTATCCTGGGGACCTCTTTTGTGCAGATGGCTTACAACCTCACAGACATGCTGTGGTTAGGCAGGGTTGGTAGCGATGCAGTGGCTGCAGTAGGAATAGCCTCTTATTTTACCTGGTTGGGAGTCTCTTTGATGCTTGTTGGCAGGATTGGTGCGGAGGTCGGTGTATCCCAGTCGCTGGGAGCCAAAGATAAAATAAGGGCTGAATCCTTTGCAGTCAATGCAATTTCGCTTGTGGTACTCTTGTCTTTGCTTTACGGAGCTTTTACCTATTTTTTTGCTCCTGAGCTTGTCTCTTTTTTTCATGTTCAAAACAGAAGTGTTGAGGCATCAGCTATCTCCTACATGCGTATCATCGCCATTGGGTCCCTGCTTTACTATTCCAATCCTACCTTCACCGGGATCATCAATGGTACAGGTAATTCGAAATTGCCATTCAGGATAAATGCTTTAGGATTGATAGCCAATGTAGTACTCAATCCCATTCTGATTTTTGGTGTTGGCCCTATTCCAAGGCTTGGTTCAAATGGTTCAGCCATTGCCACAGTTATTTCGCAAACGATTGTACTATTGGTTTTTATTTTCACTATAGGAAGTGGCAGGAGTGCGTTGGGAAAGATCAGGATGCGGCTTGAAATCAGCGCTGTTTACTTTAAAAAGATCATTAAACTTGGATCTCCGGTTGCACTCCACAGTATTCTTTTTGCCTCTTTTGGAATGGCTCTGGCACGGATCATAGCCCCTTGGGGAGCCATGCCAATTGCGGTTCAAAGTATTGGTGCCCAGATAGAGGCGCTTAGCTGGATGACTGCCGGTGGATTTTCGACAGCGCTTGGTATTTTTACCGGTCAGAATTTTGGGGCCAACAGGTGGGATAGAATATTTAAGGGCTATTTTACCACTATTTCAATTAGTGGTGCAATCGGAATTCTTGTTACGATCAGCTTCCTGGTCTTTGGCAGGGAGATTTATACCCTTTTCCTTAGGGAGGAGGAGGCCATCAGCCTTGGTGTACGTTACCTTTCCATTTTGGCTATTTCCCAGTTCTTTATGTGCATGGAAATCACAACAGGCGGTGTTTTTAACGGAGTCGGAAAGACGATTGTCCCCTCTCTTGTAGGTATCACAATTACCGGATTGCGAATCCCGCTTGCTCTTTATCTGTCACAGCCTGCTATTTTTGGTGTTACAGGTGTGTGGTGGAGTATCACACTTACCTCTGTCATGAAAGGGCTGATATTGTCTGGCTGGTTTTATTTTTGGATGAAAGGTCATCCCCAATACGCGGTCACAAACAGACGAAAAATTGATTTTGTCCGCCTTTTACCTACAAGATTAAGACAAGATGTTTTTGATTCGAAAACTGAAGAGGAAGATGAAAGTTGAAATCATAGAGACGCTCGATGGATCGCAAACCTTGTATGTTGGCGAATTGGACGAACACTATCATTCGACTTTTGGAGCCATTCAGGAATCGCAGCATGTTTTTATCCAGGCAGGGTTTCAGCGATGTCTGCAGAGCGACATCAGGGTACTGGAAATTGGTTTTGGAACAGGATTAAACTGTTACCTGACACTTCTGGCAGGTTTGGGGTCAGGGAAAAAAGTTTGGTACAATGGCATAGAGAAATTCCCTTTACCGGAAGAAGTTTGTGAAAAATTAAAATTTACTTATCACTTTCCCAACAGCGATCCCGAATGGTTTCCACTCATTCACCAGGCTCAGTGGAATGGCGATGCTGAAATTCATCCTCAGTTCATTCTGCACAAAATTGAGTCAGATCTGCTAAGCCTGGATTGGGACAAGCTGACTTTTGTTGATCTGGTCTACTTTGATGCCTTTTCGCCAGAAAAGCAACCCGAACTTTGGAGTCCTTCAATTTTTGAGAAGATCATTGACCGAATGAATCCCAACGGCATACTTGTTACCTATTGTGCCAAAGGAGTTGTCAGACGGACACTTCAGTCCGTTGGATTTGTGGTGGAGAGAATTCCCGGTCCTCCAGGGAAACGGGAGATGATCAGGGCAACTAAATACCGGTAGTATTCGGCATAAGATTAATCTTTTGTTAAATATATTTCAACTCTTTCAACGTGAATGATAATTCGTTATATTCACGTAGGTATTTGATAATGGTCTGTTTTCTTATAATCCATCACGATGAATATGAAAAGACAATTGAAGATTTTACCGTTTCTCATTCTTCTGATACTCTGTTTTTTTAGCTCCCCGGCGCAGGAAAATGGCAAGGAGATTCTCAGACGTTCACAAACCCTTGTAAACGGAAAATCGAACAAGAGCAATATGACCATGACGATCGTCCGACCTACCTGGACAAGAGAAGTAAGTATGCAAAGCTGGTCTGTTGGTGATGAGTATTACCTAATTCTTGTGACTGCTCCGGCCCGAGATAAGGGTTCAGTTTTCATGAAACGGGAAAAGGAGATGTGGAACTGGATGCCCTCCATCGGAAGAATGATTAAAATACCGCCGTCCATGATGGCACAGTCGTGGATGGGTTCCGATTTTACCAATGATGATCTGATGAAGGGAAGCTCAATAGTGGATGATTACGACCAGAAAATAGTGGGAGAGGAGCAGATTTCAGGAGTGCCTTGCTGGAAAATTGAGATGATCCCAATGCCCTCCTCTGCAGTAGTATGGGGTAAAGTGATTATCTGGATTGCCAGGGAAAAGTACTGGCAGATGAAAGCCGAATATTATGATGAAGATTTGTTGAAAATCAACTCGATGTTTTGTGATAAGATTACCCGTTTCAATGACAGGGAGTTACCGGCCAGATTGACCATTGTCCCTGAAGATAAGCCAGGTAACAAAACTGTAATTGAATTTACAAATCAGGAGTTTGATATTCCTTTAACCGTTGGTTTTTTTACCCAACAAAAAATGAAAAGCATCCGTCAGGGAGAGTAAATTTTAGCGTAACCTAAATTTCCTGTAAATGAATTCGCTGTTAAAAATTGCTTGGCGTAATATTTGGCGTAACCGCAGAAGAACTACTATTACGATTGTATCGGTGGTCCTTTCTGTTTTTATTACGCTGGTGATGCGTTCGATGCAATTTGGCAGCTATGAAAATATGATCAGTGCCGGTATCAAACAGGCTGGGAACATGCAGATACAGGGCAAAGGATATTGGGACAGCCATTCTATCAATGATGCACTTGTTTATGATTCGACCTTGAAGGCCAAAGTAAAAAGCGTTAGTCTAATACGGGAGACGGCTCCGAAACTGGAGTCTTTTGCCCTGGGATCCTATGGGGAGCAAACGAAAGGTGTATTTGTAACAGGTATGGTCCCAGAACAGCAGGACTCCATTCTTCATCTTTCACGAAGGGTGATAAAAGGTGAATATCCATCTGCGAATGACAGTTCTGTTCTGGTAGCCAATAAACTGGCAAATTTTTTGGGGGTTGATGTCGGGGATACCCTTGTGATACTGGGTCAGGGATATCAGGGTATAACTGCGGCCGGAAAATTTCCGGTGGGCGGAATCGTCAAATTGTTGTCTCCCATTGAAAATGGTACAATGATATTCATGCCAATCAAGTGTGCAACCAGGCTATTTTCTCCCTACGAACCGAATCTGGTTACTTCAGTCGCGGTGATGCTGGAGAATAATGTTCAGACAGGAAAGGTTGAGAAGGAGCTGAAAACAAGAATCTTGGATTATCAGCAAGCTACCATCATGCGCTGGGAAGATATGCTTGAAATTATGTTACAACAGATTGAAGCCGACAATGCTGGAGGAGTTATTATTGCCGGTATTCTCTACATCATCATCGCGATGGGCATCTTTGGCACGGTATTGATGGGGACGCTGGAAAGGAGAAAGGAGTTCGCCATTCTTATATCAGTTGGCATGTATCGTTCAAAACTGGCCTTGATGGTGATGCTGGAATCGCTGATGACAGGTTTGGCGGGCGTTGTGGCAGGCATTGTTCTCACCTGGCCCATTATCCGTTATTATCATCTTCATCCGATCCCAATGTCCGGAGAGCTGGGGGATATGATGGCCCAGTACAACATCGAACCGGTTATGCCATTTTCTGATGGTTTTCAGATATTTGTCAACCAGGGGATTGTGGTTTTTATTTTATCTGTCCTGGCTGCTCTATATCCGGTTGCAACAGTATTTGCATTAAAAATTCAGGATGCCATCCGATCCTAAAATTGAGAAGTCATGATTTGGTCGATTGCCTGGAGAAATGTGTGGAGAAACAGATCGCGGAGTCTTGTCATCATATTGGCGATGATGATGGGTCTTACAGGAGGAATATTTTACAATGCCTTCATGATGGGAATGAATGATCAGCGTAACCGGGCAGCAATTTCGAACGAATTGTCCGATTTTCAAATTCATCATCCCGAATACCTGATGAACCAGGAAATTAGATTTGTCATTGACCGGCCGGACAGTCTGTGTGGTAAAATTGGCTCTTTGGGCAATTTGAAGGGTGTCTCCTACAGAACAAAAAACAGCGCAATGATCAAAACGGCCTCCACAGCTGCCGGAACCATGGTCAACGGTATTGATCCCGATTCCGAGAAGCTGGTTACCAATATTTATCAGACGGTGGTGGAGGGCGGATATTTTGAAGGATCCAGGCGAATGCCTATACTTTTGAGCAGAAAGATGGCCGAAAAACTACATGCCAAACTGGGATCCAAAGTTGTTCTGTCGATGGCCAACGAAAAAGGATCGATTGTGGAAGCAGCATTCAAAGTTACAGGTATCTACTTTACTCACAATGATCTGTACGATGAAGCCAATGTTTTTGTGGTGAGAAATGATTTGAACAGACTGCTTGATTTTAACGGGAACAGTACAACTGAGATAGCTGTCAGGCTCATCAAAACTGCGGAGATAGAAAATTTCCGTAAGCAGCTAAATTCCATTCTGAAACAAGAATTGGATACCAAAAAGATCCTTTTGCAAAGCTGGGACGAAATTGAACCAACTTTAAAGGTTATAGACGAGTACACCAACTTTTTTTCCTATATTTTCATGGGAATTATCATGTTTGCCCTGGCCTTTGGGATCGTCAATACCATGATGATGGCTGTCATGGAAAGGACGAGGGAAATCGGCATGCTAATGGCCAACGGTATGCAACGGGTGAATATATTCAAAATGATTCTCTACGAAACTTTGTTTTTATCTATTACAGGCGGTGTTGCGGGAATTATCATAAGTGCAGTTTTGGTAGCCTGGTTTGGACATACTGGAATTGACCTGAGTATTTTTGGGAAGGGCATTAATTCTATCGGATATAATTCGGTCGTCTATTTATATGCGCCACTTGAGTTATACCCTATTGTTGCCTTTATGGTGATGGTAACGGCAATGATCGCATCCATTTACCCGGCACGGAAGGCATTAATGATGAATCCTGTGGAAGCACTACATTACAATGGTTAAATCGATAATTATGGCAATCATTCAAATCCAGGAAGTTTATAAAATTTATGACCAGGGTAAAATACCGGTTCATGCGGTAAATGGTATCACCCTTGATTTCGAGAAAGGAGATTTTGCAGCAATTGTTGGTCCTTCCGGTTGCGGAAAGACAACACTCCTTAATCTTTTGAGTGGTTTGGATAAGCCAACTTCCGGCTCGGTCATGATCGCAGGGAAAGAGATCACTCATCTTAAATCGCATGAACAGATTGAGTTCCGGTTGCACCATATCGGATTTGTCTTTCAGACCTACAATCTGATACCTGTTCTCACCGCTCTTGAAAATGTCGCCTTTATCATGGAACTTCAGGGGGTAAACAAAAAGGAGCGAACCGAAAAGGCCAGGAGATTGCTTGACAGGGTCGGTTTGATGGATAAGCTGAATGACAGACCGGCACTCTTATCAGGAGGACAACAGCAAAGAGTTGCTGTAGCCAGGGCGCTGGCTTCCAATCCTGACTTTATCATAGCAGACGAACCTACGGCAAACCTTGATTCGAAGGCTACAGCTGAACTGCTGGAGATTATGCGCGAGATGAACAGGGAGTTGAATGTGACTTTCATCTTTGCCACGCATGATCAGCGGGTTGTTGACAAAGCGACGAGGGTTATTCGGATTGAAGATGGAAAACTGACAGCAGATATGCGGCAGGAGGGGAAAGGATAAAGGAAAAAGTAACAAGGATAAAGTGAAGAGCGCTCGAATCTCGAAAAGAATACCCTATGATTTTGTATCAGTCTCATAGAAGCAATTGGTTAGATTTCAAATTGTTGGTATTAATATTGATGTCAACCCTCGCCACTTTGTCCGTTACTGCTCAGGAGAGACAAAAAGAGAGTAGTGTAAAGGGATTTGTTGAAGGATTGGCTACCTTTCTTAAAAGCGATATCACGCCTCATTGGGGATATCTGGGGGAGGTGAAAAACAGGATCGACTGGGAATGGAATCCCAACAAGAGACTGACTTTTAAGGTTGGAATGCGCAACAATCTGACTTTTGGCGGAATTATGTCTGATTATTATCCGTATCTGGCAGATCTTCAGTCGCATGATGGTGGGTTTATGGATTTGACCTTCAGTATTGCAAGAGAATCCGGTTATCATCTTTATACTAATTTTGACAGGGTTTTGATCAATTATACTTCCGGAAAATGTGAGCTTACACTTGGACGTCAGCGCATCAATTGGGGTATAAACATGGTTTGGACACCCAATGATCTGTTCAACAGTTTCAACTACCTTGACTTCGATTATATGGAGAGACCGGGCAGCGATGCTGTCAGGTTTCAATATTACACCGGTCCGGCCTCTTCCTTGGATGTGGCGGCAAAGTTGGACCACAAAAAACAGTTGACAGCCGCAGCGCTTTATCGCTTCAACCGCTGGGATTGGGATTTTCAGTTGCTGAGTGGTGTCATGGTGAATGATTTTGTTGTTGGCGGGGGATGGTCCGGACAGATCAAAGGTGCCGGTTTTAATGGTGAAGGCAGCTATTTCAGAAACTATGAAAATTTTGCTGACAGTACAGGCCAATTTGTTTTTACGACAGCTATAAATTATACATTCACTAACTCTTTGTTCATGCAGGCTGGCGGTCTGTTCAATTCCAAAGGAACAACGGGTCCGGCAGGTTGGGGAAATATGTTCATCCGGGAACTTGATATCTCAGCAAAAAATTTCACCAAAGCAAGATACGCTGTTTTTGCCCAGTTAAGCTATCCATTTACCCCTCTTCTCAAGGGTGATTGTTCTGTAATGTACAACCCTTCAGATTTTTCTGCTGTCATGGCTCCATCCCTGGAGTTGTCTGCAACACAATCACTGGATCTTTTGCTGACTGCTCAATTTTTTGGTGGAAAATTGGGGACAGAATATGGAGATTACGGAACTTATTGGTTTCTGCGATTGAAATATAGTTTTTAGATGTTACCTGAATATTTTATCTTTACCCGGCTAAGTCAATTTTAAATTTGGTATCCCAAATAGGAAATATTTGTAGAATTGGTGCAATGCCGGCATACCCGATTATTTTCCCTGAAGTAATTATTATGGATTTAATGTAAATAAAATGAAGAAGTTACATTTGTGCAATGTGTTTTATGTCGGCCTGATTTTATTGGTTCTGATGGGTTGTACGGAAAAGAAGGAGCTTAAAATATTTAAAATGACAGGTACTGCACAGGGAACCTACTATGCCATCACTTATTGTTCTGACAGCAATGAAAATCTTCAGCCCGCTGTTGATTCGTTATTGAAAGTGTTTGACAAATCGGTATCGGAGTATCTGCCAAACTCCATCATTTCGCGATTGAACAACAACGATACAACTGCGACCGCTGATAAGATATTTGAAACGGTTTATAAGAAGTCGATGGAGGTTTCAGTAGCCAGTAATGGAGCTTTTGATGTTACTGTTGGCCCGTTGGTAAATGCCTGGGGATTTGGCTTTAAGAAAAAGGAGAAAGTCACAAAAGCCGTTATTGATTCGCTTTTACCATTGGTCGGTTACCAAAAAGTTCAACTCTCAAAGGGGAAATTGATCAAAACTGATCCTCGGATTCGCATTGATTTTGATGGTATTGCCCAAGGCTATACCTCCGACTGGCTTGCCCTATTCTTTGAGTCAAAAGGGATCCGCAACTATCTGATTGATGTTGGGGGAGAAGTTTTGGCTCACGGAAATAAACCGGACGGACAGTTATGGAGTGTTGCCATTGAGTTGCCTGCCAAAAATGCCGGGGACGAACGCCAGATTAAAACAATTTTATTGCTAAAGGATAAGGCCATTACAACGGCCGGAAGTTATCGTAAATATTATGAAGAGAATGGAATACGATATTCTCATACGATTGACCCCTCAAATGGATATCCGGTTAAGCATAGTTTGCTTAGTGTCACAGTAGTAGCAGATGATTGCATTACTGCGGATGCTTATGACACTGTTTTCATGGTAATGGGACTGGAAAAATCGAAATCATTTCTGGTTAATCATCCTGAACTTCAGGCCTATTTCATCAGCGACGACCAGCATGGAGGTTTTACTATATTTTATACCCCAGGATTTGAAAAGTTATTAACGGAAAATTAAGAACCCTATAAACAAGGAGTTACAGATTAATATTTTAATTTTCCAAGATGCGAATCTATGGAAAAATAGTTATCTTCGCACCTTTTAGAACCATCATTCAATTTTTTATAGAAACAGTTATGCAAATTAGAAATTTACTTCTCGCAATGGTAGCCGGTTCAATTGCCCTGGCATCCTGTAACACATCAAACACAAAAGTTAACCTGAAGACCCAGGCCGACTCTGCTGCCTATGCTATTGGCGTGGACTTGGGTAACAACATCAAGAAAAATCTACCGGCAGCACCGGGAGGTAAAGACCTTAACACTGCAATCATTTTACAAGCCTTCTCTACCGTGATGAAGGGTGATTCAGGCCTTATCGCTTCTGCAAAAGCAGGTGCAATTACACAGGCATATTTTGTAAAAGCCCAATCTTTGGAGGGTGGAAAAAACAAAGAGGCCGGTAAGAAATTTTTAGCCGATAATGGAAAGCGTGCTGGTGTTACTACCACCGCATCCGGTTTGCAATATGAAATCATTAAGACCGGAACTGGTCCAAAGCCAACTGCTGAAAATAACGTGAAAGTTCATTACCATGGAACAACCATTGACGGCGAAGTATTTGACAGTTCGGTCAACCGTGGCGAACCGGTCACATTCGGATTAAGCCAGGTCATTAAAGGTTGGACTGAAGCGCTGCTTTTAATGCCTGTCGGTTCAAAATGGAAAATTTATATTCCTTCTGAACTTGGATATGGTGAACAAGCTGCCGGACCGAAAATTAAACCAAACTCCGTTTTGATTTTCGAGGTTGAGTTGCTTAGCATTGAGCCTGCAACACCTGCCGCTGCTGCACCTGCTGCAACAAAGTAGTTAACTTATTTATAGATAGAGGTGATTGCCTCTGGAACAAAACCCGGAATGGATGAATCTCATCTTCCGGGTTTTATTTACTAAATACCAAAGATATGAGTTTTAAAGTAAAAGGTAAATTGATCGACATTCTTCCGTTGCAAACAGGAAGCAGTGCGAGAGGGGAGTGGAAAAAGCTGGATTTTGTCCTGGAAGTACAGGATGATCAGTTTCCAAAAAAAATCTGCTTCACCCTGTTTAACGACAAAACGGAGATGATCAGGGAGAGCGACAAAAATCGTGAACTTGAGGTGAGTTTTAGTCTGGAGGGACGCGAGTACAATGGTAAATGGTACCACAATGTAAACGCCTTTAAGATTGACAGAATGGAAAAATCTTCGTCAACCGGTGATCAGGTGCCGCCACCTCCTTACAACGAAGATGATTTTATGCCCGTTAAGGATGGGGAAAATGATGATTTACCATTTTAAGCCACTTCAAGCGAAGGGACTTAAAATGGTAAATTATTTGATTGGGATTTGCCGTTTGAAGTCCTGCTCAAGGGAGATAAAGGTTTCGGTACGTGCAATGCCATCAATGGCTTGAAGATCCGTGTCGATGATCTTCATCAGATGCTTATTTGTTTTTGTCTGAATTTTGATGAATATGGCGTACTGTCCCGTTGTATGATGGCATTCGACCACTTCCGGAATGTCTTTGAGCTGCTTCAATACTTTTTTGTCAAAGCTTGTTTTGTCCAGATAGATACCCATGAAAGCAGTGGTATTGTAGCCCATTCGTGAGGGGCTAACAATAAATTCGGACCCTGTCACCACCCCCATGGAGATCAGGCGCT
The DNA here is from genome assembly GCA_037440345.1 of Prolixibacter sp. GTDB lineage: Bacteria > Bacteroidota > Bacteroidia > Bacteroidales > Prolixibacteraceae > CAINVV01. Next base: position 6,325 of record JBBIUJ010000047.1, on the reverse strand, counting down.
GGACGCGCTGGTGAATGGCAGCTCCGGAAACGCCACATTCCCTTGCGACCTCCAAAAATGGAACCCTGGCATTGTTGGTAATAAGTTTCAGAATTTTCCGATCCAGATCATCAATCTGAACCGTCTGCTCTTTAAAATCTTCTTCTAATTCAAGGTTATTTTTCTTCACGATGCTTTCAATCTGATATTAAATTGAGGAATTTTCTGCAAAATTATAATTTTTCCACCTTACAGCAAATCTTTTTGGAAATTTTAGCAATGAAAGACTAAGCCAGCTCTTTCCAAAAAGTGATTTTGAAGTTCAAGGTTCAAAGTTCAAGGTTGCACTCATTGAATCTTGAACCTATTTTATTGGTTTCGGGCAATATATCTGAAGTCGCTGCCTGAAGGGTTTTGGAATACTTTCAGTTCGAACTCTGAGATGACAGCCAAAACGTGGTCGATGATTTCTGCAGAAATGGATTCAAAAAGATCAGATTGCTGTTCTTTGCTGAAAACAATGTATTCAAGTGGCAGACCCCGCTCAGTTGATTGCAGAAACCTGACAATCAATGTCATGTGATTATGGGTATGTGGGTTGGTCCAAAGAAAGGCTTCAACATAGGCCCGAAAAAGTGCCAGGTTGGTAGGCTGGTCCCCCATCTGGTCCTTCCATTCGGGAAAGGTAGGATCCAAAGCCCTTTTCTGTTCCATGTAACTTTTAACGACAGGAAGGTTTGCGATCCGGTCCACAAATTTCTGGTCGCAAAACTTGATTCTTGCCATGTCAATAAAGACTGAGCGCTGAATGCGCCTTCCACCCGACTCCTGCATCCCAATCCAGTTGGTAACTGATTCTGATACAAGTGAATAGGTAGGAATTGAGGTAATGGTTTTGTCCCAATTTTGAACTTTCACGGTAGTAAGCGAGATATCAACAACGGTACCGTCCACGTTGAATTTCGGAACCGTGATCCAATCTCCCGGTTTTACCATCTTGTTGGCAGCCAGCTGAATACTTGCTACAAAACCCAAAATAGGATCCTTAAAAACGAACATCAGAACGGCTGCCATGGCGCCGAGTCCTGCGAAAAGCCTACCAGGATCCTGGTTAACCAGGATGGACACTAGAATAATGGCCGCTACAGAATAAATGAGAATTTTGACCAGTTGTAAATAGCCTTTGATAGGGCGTTCGACGGCAAAAGGATAGGTGTTGTAAATATCCTGAGATGCATCCAGGAAACGGACCAGGCTTAACACGACCGCGAAGGTGATGTAAATTTTGGCGATGCCTTTGATAATCTCGGGAAGTGAAACCAGGTCTTCCGAACCAAACCCTGCAGATGCATAGATGAAGATTGCAGGGACAAGATGGGCAACCGCGTGAAAAACCTTGTGTTCAAAAAGCACATCATCCCAAAGTGTCTCGGTATGTTTGGTAAATCTCTCAATGATAGTGATAAGCAGTTTTCTGAAAGGGAAGAAGAGTATGAGTGAAATTAGGGAAAGTATAAAGAAGGTTCCGAGGGCAGCCAGATAGATGGCAATTTTTGGATGCAGCTGGGCATTTAAAAATAGTTCTCTCAAATAATCATAAAAAACTTGCATGACTTGTATCATTAAAAGATGTTCGGAAATATTTAATTTTGAATCGTCCGCAAAATTAGTGAAAGCAGCCGGATTTTATCAGCCAATCAGCAATTAAATCGCAGGTAAATAGCCAAAATGGTTGATGCTTCAAATAAGTTCCTGATTAAGTTAACTGAATAAAATTTCCTAAAATGATAAACAGAATAGTACTTCTCTTCTTTGTATTTTTACCCGTTTCCCTTATGGCACAGGGGAATTTCAATGATTTCTTCACCAGCGGTGTACTTCGGTTTGATTATTTGCTTTCAGGATCGAGCAATTCTGCAAAGGTGACCGAAATTCAGCAGAAGAGAGAGCCTTTTTGGGGAGGGACTACTAAAATTTTGGTTGAAGAACAAACCTTGGGTAATTACCGTTTCAATGTCAGGGATTTTGCAACCCAAACTATCATATATCGTCAGGGATTCTCCCCGCTTTTTCAGGAGTGGCAAACAACGGCTGAAGCAAAAAAGATGGAAAGGGCATTCTATCAGGTGCTTCGTTTTCCATATCCAAAAGGTAAGGTTCTCCTTGATTTGGAATGCCGCAACAAGGATGGGAAATTTCAACCACTCTATTCAACGACAATCGATCCAACCAATTATTTTATCAACCAGGAAAATCCCATTAAAAGTGACTGGGTGATGTTGAAGCATTCCGGGGAACCCAATAAAATGGTGGATATTGCCTTGCTTGCAGAAGGATATCAAAAAGAGGAGATGGGCAAGTTTGTGAAAGATGCCGGCCGGTTGGTTGATTCGTTGTTCAAGGTCGAGCCATTTGCATCTCAGCAGGATAAGTTCAATATTTATGCCGTTAAAACCCCTTCTGCAGAGTCCGGAACTGATATTCCCGGAAGGAATATTTATGTGAATACCTTATATAATAGTTCGTTCTATACATTTGATGTAGCCAGATACCTGACCACAACTGACTTGAAGTCGGTATCCGACCAGGCGGCTGCCGTTCCATACGATTTCGTGATTGTGCTGGTCAACTCGAAGGAATACGGAGGCGGTGGATTCTGCAACTATCTGTCAGTATGCACTTCTGATCATGCATTGGCAGCAAATGTTTTCATCCATGAATTTGGACATGAATTTGCAGGATTGGGAGATGAATACTATTCTTCTGAGGTTGCATATGAGGATTTTTACAACCTGAAGGTGGAGCCTTGGGAACCCAATCTGACAACAATGGTCGATTTTAAGTCTAAATGGGGTGCATTGATAGATCCTTCAACCCCAATTCCTACACCACGAACCAAGGAATACTCAGGGAAAACGGGAGTATTTGAGGGAGGCGGATATGTTACGAAGGGAGTTTACAGTCCGATGGATGATTGCCGTATGAAATCAAACAAACCGAACAGTTTCTGTCCGGTTTGTCAGAAGGCGATCGCCAAAGTAATCAAAAGATATACCGAATAATCATCGGGCAATCCGTGTTTCTTCTACTGTTATTCTTTGTCTTTCAGGGTATTTGCTTTTTGCTCCATTCTGTGTGCGAGCAAAAGACCTAGTCCGCCGCACAACAGAATCATGGCAGGATAAGCTGCATCATCCTCGAAACCAGCATTAACAAGAGCTGCTGCAAGGAAGATTCCTAGTCCGATTCCGATCATAAGCAAAGCCCATTTTAACAATCCTCCTGAGGAGGTTCTTTTAACAGATTCAAATAATTTAGGATCTGCTCCTTTTTCTATCAGTGATAATCTCTCGCGGTTACGAGCGGTTACGATGATATAAACGATCCCGAAAATCATGGCAAACGATGCCAGTGGAACTAAAATTCCTGCAATCATGGTAGTAAATATTAATGGTTCAACATTTGCCCATTTGACGCAACGATTTATAGTCGGTTACATAATATCTTCAAGATTTTTTAAATAAGGAAAAATAAAAATACATTATCTTTATTGTATAAATTTTCCCGGGAAATTGTAACCGATTCGTTACACCTTGTGTCTAATGAAGTAATGGAGACAAAAAGTGATTCATATTATATCGCTGAGGTACTAAAGGGAAATCCGGACTCATATGCTCCGCTTGTTGATAAGTACAAGCAGTTGGCGTTTTCTCTCTCCATGAAGATCACAAAGAACAGGGAGGATGCAGAAGAGTCGGCGCAGGATGCATTTGTCAAGGCATACAAATCTCTTGAGAATTTTAAAGGTGGCGCCACTTTTAAAACGTGGTTCTTTCGGATTGTTTACACCACTGCCATTTCAAAGGTAAGGGGAAAACAGAAGAATCTGGTCAGTTTTGAAGATTACAAAGTTTCTGATAACGAGTTAATTGATACTGAAAATGCAATTGGTCAAATGACGGTGGAAGAGAGATCGACCCATTTGCACAAAGCAATGGACGAACTTGATCCTTCTGAAAGGGCTATTCTTAACCTCTACTATTTTGAAGATATTCCGGTTGATGAAATAGCTGTAATCATGGATCTTTCTGCCTCCAATGTTAAGGTGAAGCTATTCAGGAGCAGGAAGAGATTGTATGAGCAACTGCATGGTCTTTTGAAAAGTGAAGAGGTTTTGATTTGAAGAATTGTAAACCCTACCATTTGACCATTAAAAAACAATATATAACAAATGAAAAAGCAGGATCTGTTAATCGCCTACCTAAAAGAACTCCCAAGGGAGGAACCTTCAGGTAACTTTACCCAGATGGTAATGAGTCGTGTCCAACTGGAAACAATAAAATCTCCTGTTGTGTATCAGCCACTTATAAGCAAGGAGGTGTGGCGGAAGGTTATTGTTTTATCAGGACTGTTGCTGGTGGGAGCTATTTTGCTCTATATCTACCTACCAGGAAGCGCAGATTCAACGGGTTACCTTTCGCTTCCCAAAGTTGATTATTCTTTTTTGCTCAAACCTTTTGCAATACTTTCCCAGGCATTTAACAAAATTCCGGTCACTTTCGTTGGTGTTTTGGTGGCCATATGCGCCCTCTTGTTGGTAGATCAACTCCATACCAGATTCGCGAGTCGTTGACTCTCCAATTTGAGACAATACTTCTGTTGCAGTCAAAAATCTGTTTGAGTGATAAGATTTTTGAAGTTTTTTAAAAAAAATGGTAAATAGGTAGCTGTGAATCGATTTGGTTTCTATTTTTGCAAATAAAACCAAACCATGCTTGAAATCCTTTATAACCGAAGAAGTACCCGAAAATTTAGTGAAAAGAAGATTGAGGATGATGTCATCCATCAACTATTGAAGGCAGGATTGCATTCGCCATCGTCAAAGAATAGCCAACCCTGGGAGTTTGTAGTTGTAGATGATCCTGAATTGTTGAGCCAACTATCTGTGGCTAAACCGCATGGCGCCTGCCTACTGAAACACGCTCCTCTGGCTGTTGTTGTTGCCGGCGATAAGACCAAAAGCGATGTTTGGATTGAGGATTGCTCCATTGCTTCCATCATTCTTCAATTGGCTGCAGAAGCTTTGGGGCTGGGTTCCTGTTGGGTGCAGATTCACCATCGGTACCACGATGATGATACGACTGCCAATGAATTTATCAGCGAACTGCTGAACATGCCCGACCATCTTGAAGTACTTTCCATCGTGGGCATTGGGTATAAAGCTGCCGATCGTCCAGCTTTGAGCGACAAAGAAATAGATTGGAAAAAGGTGATTAGGAACAGTTATAATAAAGTAAATAGCCAATAAAGGAGAACGGATAAGCTCGCGCTATCTCAACTTTATTGGCTATTTACTAAAAATTATACACGACTCACTCTCTGGAATGCTCTCCAATATATGACTCGTCATGTTGAGTGATATCCAGGCCCAGACGCTCTGATTTTGGGGAAACTCTCAATGGAATAATCTTGTTGGTTAACACATAAAGCAAATAGGAGCCTCCAAAAGCATAAACTCCGACAATTACAAGAGCCAGCATGTGAAATAGGAAGGTTTTGTATTCGCCATAGAACAGACCTACACCTTGCGCGAATACTGCGGTAAGTATCATCCCGATAATACCACCCATTCCGTGTGCAGGAAAGACATCCAGGGTATCATCGAGTGATGTTTTGGAACGGTAGGAGATGGCAATATTGCAGATAAAAGAGGCGAACAAACCGATAAAAATGGCAGCGCCAATGTTAACGAATCCGGCAGCAGGGGTGATGGCAACCAGACCCACCACCAATCCGATGGCTGCTCCCATAGCCGAAGGTTTTCGTCCCATCGCTACATCAAAGAGGATAAATCCGATCATTGCTGCGGCCGATGCGATATTGGTATTCATCAAAGCAACAGTCGCTATTGAATTGGCTGCAAGTGCAGAACCTGCATTGAAACCGAACCAGCCAAACCATAACATACTGGCTCCCAATAAAACAAATGGAATATTGGCCGGATGGAACTGTTGCTGATAATCCCTTCTTGGGCCAAGAAACATCGCGCCGGCCAGCGCCGCAAATCCGGCAGACATGTGGACTACCGTGCCTCCGGCAAAATCAAGGACTCCCCAATTGCGTAAAAAACCATTTGGATGCCAGGTCCAGTGGGCAAGAGGGGCATAAATAAAAATTGAGAATAGCGTAATAAATAAGATATAAGCGCTAAACCTTACCCTTCCTGCAAAAGAGCCGGTTATCAGGGCTGGTGTAATGATGGCAAATTTCATCTGAAAAATGGCAAATAAGGCCAGTGGAATCGTTGGCGCCAAAGCTGCATTGATGTTCCCGCCAACACCTCTGA
>JBBIUJ010000046.1:0-19273 GCA_037440345.1 Prolixibacter sp. | reverse complement strand
AATTCCTATCCGGAGAGCCGGATCTGTCTTATTAATTGGGATAGCTCTCTCCATTGGATGGGGCATTCGTGGTAACTTTGGTCATGAATATGGCGCTGCCTTTGCCGGATGCCTCGCTGCAATTGCTGCGGCAGTTTTGTCTGGCCGTGAGGACTGGCGCAGTAAAGTAGGTTATATTGCCTTTTTTGGCGCAATGGGATGGGGTTTTGGGGCCTCACAGTCCTATATGCAGGTGATTGCCTATACCCAGAGTGGACATGCACTTTCCCAGTGGTACGGATACATGGCCCTGTTTTACATTGGTTTCCTCTGGGCCGCCCTTGGGGGGGCAGGCACAGCTTTCGCTGCCGTGGAGACCAAAGAACGGATCTCAAAAATATTCATCCCCCTTTTATTCATTTTCGGAGCGTGGCTGTTGCTGGATCTGATTGAAGATCCACTGGGAGGATGGCTGCAGGAGGGACTCAAATTTGACGGTACCTGGGGAAGGCACCGAAATCCGCTTTACTGGTTCGATTCGGACTATCTGCCGGCCATTTTTGCCCTTATCGGTATCGGTGTTTATGATCTTTTCGAAAGACGTAAGGACCGGGATATTCTCTTTTTACCTGGATTTGCGGCAGCCGGGGCTTTGGCTGGTTATCTGTTTCAGTTTGTTCTTCGGTCTGCCGGATTGGATACCAAACTAGCCCATTCATTAACTTTTGTCCTGGGCGATCCGACTTACATCAATCCCGAAACCGGGAAACAAGCCTTTGAGGCCTCCAATATGCTGAACAACTGGCCACAGTTCTTCAATTATTACCCGCAGCATATTGGTTGGTTGTTGGGACTATTCGCGGGAGTCACTGCCTATTTTATTTTGTACGGAAAGTTCAGAAACGGCGCCTCTCTATTCGTTTACATGGGCTTCGGCTTTCTGATTGCTTTTGTTGCATTGCCGGTATTGGGCAGCCTGTTCTTTACCCAGATAGGTGGCCTCAGGATGACACCCCCTCGCTCGGATAACTGGGCAGGTGTTACCGGGGTCTTTATCGGAACATCAATCTGGATGTGGCGGAACAACCTTAAGCCCGTAGCCATAGCCGCTGTCATAAGCGGCACCATTGGCGGATTGGGTTTTGCCGGAATCCAGTGGTTCAAACAAATTATGACATCATTCGGAAATCCGCAAATACTCGAATACAAAGGGATTCTGCCTGGTAGTCCCAAATTCATTGCCATTACGAATTCATGGTCGAGGTGGCAGGGACAGAATTGGCACAGTTTTCTTGAACAAAGTTATGGTTTTGTGAATGGCATTGCTATTGCTGTGGCCCTGGGCTATCTGGTTACCAGAATCAGAAGTGAGAAGGAAACCGAAACTGATTATGAAGTTTGGAAACAAAGGTGGACACGTGCATTTGCCGTGTTGTTTGTCTTGTTGGGGTTGACCTATTTCAATGTGTTTAAGAATGTACAGGTCTGGAGCGAACAGCTTAATCCGAAAATTTGGCAGAGCGTTGTACAACATGCCGATGGAACATCGGAGTCTGTTCCTGCCCAATGGGATATGCCTTATCTTGGCAGGCTTCCAGGTATAGATTTTTTAAATTCCACACCTTCTGGATGGTTTAATTTAACTTGGGCATTGTTGACGATTGCATGCATCGTCATTGTCAGGCGTCATTACAAATCTCCAATACCACTGATTCCAAAAAGTTCCCTGGCGAAAGGTCAGTTGATATTTCTGATATTGTTGTGGATCATGGTAATTGCCAATTTCGAAAGGGCTTTGACAGGGTGGTCGCCTGGACGTTTGTTGACCGAGTGGGTAATTTTTATCAACGCAATGGTCGCGACTGTTTTGGTATTATTGCTACCAAAGGAAGAAGAGTCTTTCCCCATTACGGAAGTGACAAATCCAAAGAATGTTTATAAAAGATTGTGGATCAGAACTATTGGCGTATTGGTTCTTTCAAGTCTATTGTTTTTTGGATCCATACGGTTCATTTACCAATATCCTGATTTTGATAAAATTAAAGTTTGGGGCAATCAAACGAGATTTGGGCCTAAAGCAACCTGGAGAACAAATCCTATTTTGATCAACGGCGATCACAAATAAAAAATCTCCCGCGAAATACCCTTAATATCCGCAGAAGATTTTTAATTGAGCTATTATTTGAATGAAACGTGAACTAATTACCTTTTGTAATAGATGTCATAGGCTATCCAGTCAACTATGTATGCTGCAAAGTATACCTGGTGAAGTGAAGTGAACAGCGTGGAGATGTCGGTAATTGATTTGCCTATCAAAGCTGATACGGTAGAGACCGTCCCATCTGCGAAGGTAATCTGAATATCCCTCTTGTCGGTGATTGAATGTTCTGATTCCTCATTTTCATCATTATCGATGATAGTAACAACTGCTTTTGGATCAAGTACTCCATTGACATAAACTTCAGCAGGCGAGCCATATTTTCTAACAATTTTCACATTGCCAATGGTAAGTATATATTGGTGTTCGCGACCAAATTTGGCGGTATCTTTCTTGATGGTAAGTAATTTCTCTTGATATAAAATACCACCGGCTTTAAGGATGGTAAAGCTTGAGACTGTCGTATCGCCGGATGAATACAGATATTTAGCGGTATATCCATTGGTGAAATCGAACTGGGATGCATATTGTGTGTTGTGATTGGGGCTAACAATGGATTTGATACTTAAACCGCCGGCTTTTACTTTATCAATGGTTATATCAGCAACATTGAGGTAGTCATAATCATGGTAATTGTTGTAATTGTTGTGGTAATCAGATACTGAAATGGAGAAATTGTTGGTCAGTGTTGAATCCGCCTTATGATATTCTCTCATATCATGCGGGTTTTTCAGTTTACTCAAGGGCAAATTCACCACCATGTTATTGGTAGAGGCACTTTTAGTAAAAAATCTGATAAGTGGATAATGATTGCTTTCTTCCGTTTTTAGCGCCTTATAATCATATACACCTTTTACAAGGGATAATGGAATGAGCGCACCATAACCGGTGGTTGTTGTCATCATCGTTCCCGACTTCAGTGTTGATCCACTGCCGACGCTCAAGATCTGAAATGCCTGTAAAGACGAAATGTCTGTTATTGCACTATTCAGATTCTGGGTACTGCTGGTCAATGCATCTTTAAGGGGAATTTGGGAAGAACCAGTATCTGTTTTTGAGCAGCTCAGTACCAGCGAGCTCAAAAGGAATAATCCTGATAATTTAAATGCAACGTTTTTCATTGTTCTACTTATTAAATGATGTAATTTTCACTAATTGTCTATTTACTAATTTCAAAGCTAAATCGACTTACATCAAAATAAAAGGCATCTCAGCATAAAGAGGGATATATACATCCAAATCCCTTTTTCGTTCAATGAAAACTGAATTGATTATAGAATTATTTACTAAAACATCTTTAAGATCGGGGACAAAATCAACATGGATGAGAGGATAGCCAAAACAATTACGGTACTCCAGCCAATAATATTGTTAAAGGGCTTATTGACATAATCCCCCATGATTTTCTTGTTATTGACCAATAAAATCATACAAACCAATACCACGGGCAAAAGTACTCCGTTAATAACTTGTGTCCACAAAGAGATTCCAATAAGAGGCGCGCCAGGGATGAGAATGATTCCAGCCGAGATGACCAGAATCGAAGTGTAAAGTACATAAAATTCAGGTGCTTCATCCCATTTTTTATCGATTCCAGCCTCAAATCCGAATGCTTCACAAACATAAAAGGCGGTTGCCAGTGGTAAAATCGTAGCCGAGAAGATAGAGGCAACAAACAATCCAAAGGCAAAAACTTGAGAAGCGAACTGTCCGGCAAGAGGTTGTAATGCAAGGGCAGCATCTTTGGCTTCTTCGATTGGTATCTTATTTTCATACAATGTGGATGCACAGGCAACCATGATAAAAAACGCTACGACCACTGTTGCTATACAACCGACGATGATGTCGATCATGGTATATTTATAGTTTTTCATCTTTAGCCCTTTTTCAATCACTGATGATTGCATGTAAAATTGCATCCATGGGGCGATGGTGGTTCCGATGATCCCTAAGACCATCGCGAGGCTCTTGCCGTTAATTGGAAAATCCGGATGAATTATACTGTGCCCAATTTCGTTCCAATGTGGTTTGCCCATAATAGCAGAAATGACGTAGGTCAGCAATGAGACGCTGAACACCAGGAATATGCGTTCGGCTACTTTGTAAGTGCCTTTGACGACAAGTATCCAGACTAAAAATCCGACTACTGGGACGGAGATATACTTGCTTACATGGAATACCTCCATACTGCCTGCAACACCGGCGAACTCAGTAGTTGTATTGCCAATGTCGGCTATCAGTAAACCAATGAAAATGAAAAAAGTAACTTTTACTCCTGCGTTTTCCCTGATAAGATCCGCAAGTCCTTTCCCGGTTACGATCCCCATCCTTGCATTCATCTCCTGGATCACAATCAATACCAGAAAAGAGGGAATCAGCGTCCAGATCAGATTATACCCGTACAAAGCGCCTGCTACAGAGTAGGTTGTGATTCCACCGGCGTCATTGTCAACACTTCCGGTGATGATTCCCGGTCCTAATATTGCGAGGAAAATTCCGATTTTCTTATACAGTGACCATCTTTTGTGTTTGTCTTTTAACATGCCTGAGCCCTCTTATTTTTTATTTGTCCTTCTTTTGTTAACAAGGTCTTCAATGACGTCATGGATGACAACCATTCCTTCAAGCTGGTGATCTTTGTTGATGACAGGAATGGTTAAAAGATTATACTTGGAGACCAGTTCTGCCACATCGTCCATTTTCTGCTCATCGTAAAGGAAAATGGGATCGTCATTCATAAAGGATGAAATTTGGGCTTCAGGTTGGGAGATTGCCAGATCCCTGAAGGAGAAGGTGGCAACAAGCTCATTGTTTTTGTTGACCACAAAGAAACCAAACAGGGATTCTGCCTCTGGCTTGTTTATGCGCAAGTCCTCAAAGACAGCTTCAACGGTAGTTTCTTCCTGGTAAGCAAGTATTTCGGTGGTCATGATACTACCCACCTCATAGTTTTCATATTCCAGAAGTTCACGAACTTCGGAGGAGGATTCTGCCTCCATTTCGTTCAATAGCAACTCCGCTTTCTCCTCTTCGAGTGAATCGATAATGTCGGCGGCTTCGTTTGCAGGCATCTTCTCCAATACGTCGGCCATCTTTTCGACCGACATTCCTTCGATGATTTTCATCTGGGCCTTGGGCTCCATCTCTTCAAGAACATCGGCTGCCATCTCTTCGTCCAGGGCAAGAAAGACAGACTGGCGAGAACGGTTATCCAGATCTTCAATGATATCGGCCAGATCGGAAGGGTGAAGCGTATTGAGCTTGGAATAGGTTGAGGTACGCTTGATGCTCAAATTGGAATAGTCGATCGCCTCCATATCGTCCCAGGAGATGAATTTTGATGGAACGCTGGCTTTGACGAGGGAAAACAGAAACTTGATTGGCTGGGCAATCCCAATGCGACGAAGTAATCCTTCTATACCAACATCAACAGCAATGGCATAGGTAATGCTGTTGATGGTTACCAATCTGACATCATTGACACGAACTACTTTGCGGCCGTTCAAATCTACAATCTGCTTATCCAGGACCAGAGCGGCCAATGGAATACTCTCCTCTTTTTTGTTCTCGGGGAGCTCCTCCAGTTTATTACATAATACCAGGAGTTTCCGTTTTTTCTTTGATACTTCGAAATAGTCGAAAGAGAAATGGTTGACCTGATTTTTTATTTTGAGGGAAATGCCGTGAACGACAGGTCTTTCGATTGGCTCCTGGTTGGCAGAGAGATCGGCGCTGAGCAGCAAATCTTTTACCGTTCCGACAAAATTTCTTTCTGGATCAAATACTTTGGCACCTATAATGCGGCTTAGAAAAAATGGGACTGTTGAAGTCATACAAGCCTCCTTTGCTTTTTATGAGTTAGCTCAGGAGACAGACAAAGGCCGATCGTCCTGACTACATCAGGATAAATAATTTGTTTCTACTCGAGCCTTCTTCCATATTACTGGTTTCTATTTTCAGCAGTGGCAAAAGTACAACAATCATTTGGAAAAGTTTAGATGAATTTTATTTTTTTTTCATTTTCTTCATCTTGACGGGGTGACTCTGAGTCACCCCGTCAAGATGAAGAAAATTGAGTCCAAACTCTCTGATTCTTTTGAAGTTAAGTGTACTATTGGAATTGTATTCAATGTATTCTGAAAATGAGGAAAAACTCCATGCTGCAGGTGAATGTACCAACCCGGCCCTGACCGGATTCTGTAAAATATAATTGAAACAAATATTTGGATAGCCAATATCTGGATTTTCCAGGATCACCTCTTTCATACCTCCTTTGGTATACCATGAAGTATTGATTTGACTTGGTTCTGTTAAGCATGCGGCTTTTGTCTCTTCCCTGAAAAGCGAACCGGATCTGATTATTTCCTTGTTGATTGCACGGGCATATGATCTTAACATAATACCAATAGAATCATTTAAAGTTCTTCTTTTCCCATTTCTTTGTTTTATTTCACAGGTGTGGACATAGATCATTATGTGGAAATGGTTTGGCATTAAGCACCAGGCAAGCAAATCTCCGTAAGGGAGAATAAAATCATGAATTTTATGCAGAAAAAATGAATAATTATTTTTGCTGAAGAAAATTTTCTGCCTGTTATTGCCTTGATTGTAAATGTGGTAAAGGTTGTCGGTTTGAAAAAACATTTTGATGCAGATTTAAGAAGTTTGAAATTCCTATCTACAAGTTAACGTATTTTTCGGAGAAAAACGAATAACTGACGGGGTGACTCTGAGTCACCCCGTCAGTTATTTATAAAAACTACTGTAACTGTATCAATACCACAGACTTGGATGGGATCGTGGCTTCGACTTTACCCGATGAGATTTTCACATTCTTAAAGTCGGCTTCTGTTACCTCCTCTTTCTTGCCAAAATCGTTGTAGGCGTTTATTTTGCTTGCTGTCACTATCTTTCCTGATACTTTCAATGGCTTCATCCCGGAAAGATCAAAACTAACCTGTTGTGATTTGTTTGGATCCAGGTTACAAAGTGTGATACTCACTACACCATCTTTAACCGATGCTGAACAGTTCACCGCATCCAGTGATTGTGTTCCCAGAGTGTACTGGTTACATTTGATCTCAACCGGCAACATCAAGGCCTCCTGGTGGATTTTGTACAATTTAAATACATAATAGGTCGGAGTCAAAACCATCTCCTTCTCCTTTGTCAAAATGACGGATTGAAGAACATTGATCATTTGGGCAATGTTGCTCATTCGTACCCTGTCGGCATGATTGTTGAAGATATTGAGGTTAATACCGGCAACCAGGGCGTCCCGAAGCGAATTTTGCTGAAAGAGAAATCCAGGATTGGTGCCTGGTTCAACATCGTACCAGCTTCCCCACTCATCCACCAGTAAACCAACTCTTTTCCTGGGATCATACTTATCCATGATCGCTGAATGTTTGGTCACGAGTGTGTCCATTTTCAGTGTCTTTTGCAGGGTGGTGAACCATACTTCTTCGTTGAATTCTGTTGCAGAACCTTTTTTTTGCCAATTATTGGGCACAGTGTAATAGTGGAGCGAAAGTCCGTTCATCATTCTGGTAGCTTCCCGCATCATCACCTCTGTCCATTTATAGTCTTCAACATTGGCGCCACTGGCAATTTTATAAATACCAGGTGCACGCATAAATGAAGCATATTGACGATACTGATCGGCATAATACTCCGGACGCATATTTCCACCGCATCCCCAGGTCTCGTTTCCAACAGCCCAGTATTTAACATTCCAGGGCTTCTCCCGTCCGTTCTTTTTGCGAAGATTGGTCATTGGACTCTCATTGGAGGAGGTGACATACTCCACCCATTCTGCCGCTTCGCGTACTGTGCCGCTTCCAACATTCAGGTTAACATAAGCATCAGCTCCGATCAGTTCGCAGAAATCCAGAAATTCATGGGTGCCAAAGCTATTGTTTTCGGTCACTCCACCCCAGTGGACATTGATGATGGATGGTCGCTCTGATTTTGGCCCAATTCCATCTCTCCAGTGATAAGTGTCCGCAAAACAACCTCCTGGCCAACGTACCAGCGGGACACTTAAATCTTTTAGGGCAGCCACTACATCCGAACGGAAACCCTTAGTATTGGGTATTTCAGAGTTTTCGCCAACATAGATCCCTCCATAAATACAATGACCCAGATGTTCGGCAAAATGGCCATAAATGGATTTGTCAATTTTGGCCCCCGGCTTGTCCGCATGAACCACAATGGTAGTTTGAGAAATCCCCGTAAGGGATAAACCCATCAGTAAAAACAGGAACAACAATTGGAAAGCATAATTCTTTTTCATCTTTTTCGGTTTATAATCAACACGGTAAAAATAGTATTTTTTACTTTTATTCTAGAAAAAGATGGCATAAATATTAATATTGTACAACATACAATTTTCGATCTCATCATTAACCAGATTAGGACGTCATTTCAAAGAGATGTTGAATAACATGATTTTTTGTTGACCATCAACTCCCTTCTCTTTCTATATTTGCAGAACGGATCAGAACAGTTGATCTATATTTGTTATGCCAAAATTCAATTTCAAACCGAATCATCATTCAGGTGTCTCGAAAGTCCAGCAACTTGTCGATGCCCTGATACGCTCCATCAATTTGAAGATGCTGCTGGAAGGCGATCCTTTGCCATCCGTCAACGAAATAATGAAAGAGTCGGGGCTATCCCGTGATACGGTTTTTAAGAGCTATGCAGAACTGAAGCGAAGGGAAATAGTCGAAGCCATACCAAACAAAGGATATTTTGTTACCCGATCCCAAAAGAAAGTATTCCTCTTTCTCGACACCTTCAAGGCTTATAAGGAGGTACTGTACAATTCCTTCAAGTTGAATCTCCCTAAAAATATCCTGGTAGACATCAATTTTCACCACTACAATTTTGAACTTTTCAAGTCGATCATCCATGCCAGCAATGGTAAGTTCAATTCTTATATTATTATGAATTTCAACCACCCTGGAATTCCGGAAATCATCAGGGAGATCGATCCTGATAAACTGCTTTTGATTGACTGGTCAATCCATTCTCAACCCGGGCAGGCAAAGGTTTACCAGGATTTTGGTGAATCAGTTTACAATTGTCTGACATCCGGCTGGCATCTTCTCAGGAAATACGATGAGGTGATCTGTGTTTACCCACAGTACACTTTTCACCCGTTCGAATCAATCGATAATGTTGGGAGATTTTGCAATGATAATGGCCTTAATTTCAGTATTCTATACGATATACAGGAGCTCGATATCAAAGTTGGTAAGGTTTACTTTGTCTTTGAAGACATTGATCTGGCAGCCATTCTGGAGCAGGCCAACAGAAAGAAATTCAAACTAAGGGAAGATTTTGGTATCCTCTCCTATAACGATACACCCATGAAGCAGTTTATTTCCGATGGAATCACAGTGATTTCTACCGACTTCAAATTGATGGGAAAAAAGGCGGCAGAATTTGCAGTTGCCAATGAAATGGTTGATTTTCTTGTACCAACAGAACTAATTATTCGCGAATCCTTGTAAAATTATCATACTGCAACAGAACAGTTTAAAATTTAATAGTATACCATTATGTATTTATTGGGAATTGACATTGGCAGCTCATCGGTTAAAGCATCCATCGTTAGCGGAAAGACAGGGAAATGTATCGCATCCGCGTTCTATCCGAAACAGGAGATGAAAATTACCGCCAAACAAGTTGGATGGGCAGAACAGGCTCCTGAATTGTGGTGGGAAAATTTAAAGTTATCCATACAGGATGTATTGAACAACTCTAAAATTGAACCCAAAACCATAGACTCCATCGGCATCTCCTACCAGATGCATGGACTTGTGGTTGTGGATAAAAAACAAAAGGTTTTGCGCCCCTCAATCATCTGGTGTGATTCCCGTGCTGCGGTGTATGGAAACAAAGCATTCAGCGATCTGGGCGAAAAAAACTGTCTGGCAAACTTTTTAAACTCTCCCGGAAATTTTACTGCATCCAAACTCAAATGGGTAAAAGAGAATGAACCAGACCTTTATGGCCGCATCGACAAAATCATGCTGCCCGGTGATTACATTGCCATGAGATTGTCGGGGGATATCAAAACAACTGCCAGTGGCCTGTCTGAAGGTATTCTTTGGAATTTCAGGGAAAACAAAGTGGCGGAAAGCTTACTGGAATATTATGGATTCGACCAATCCTTTATCCCTGAAATCGTATCTACTTTCTCAGTCCAGTCGGTTGTGAATGCAACAGCTGCAAGGGAATTAGGCTTAGCGGAAGGTACCAAAATCAGCTACCGTGCCGGTGATCAACCCAACAATGCACTCTCGTTAAATGTTCTAAATCCGGGAGAAATCGCAACTACAGCAGGAACTTCAGGGGTTGTTTACGGCGTCAGCGGTGAGGTAAAATATGATCCACTCTCAAGGGTCAATACCTTCGCCCACGTTAATCATTCAGACAAGGCCACCCGACTTGGCGTACTGCTCTGCATCAACGGAACCGGCATTCTTAACTCGTGGCTTAACAAATATGCCGGAACCAAAGTGTTCTCCTATACCGAAATGAATGACAAAGCGGCAACTGTACCCATCGGTTCTCAAGGACTGAGCATCCTTCCTTTTGGGAACGGATCAGAACGGGTGCTTCAAAACAAAAATATCGGTGCACATATTTCAGGACTTGGCTTTAACACCCACACCGATGCACATCTTTTCCGCGCAGCCCAGGAGGGAATTGTCTTCTCGTTCAAATATGGGATGGAAATTATGGAGGAGATCGGCATTCATGCCACAGTAATCAAGGCTGGGAAAGCCAATATGTTCCTGAGTCCGCTGTTCAGGGAGACATTGGCTGGTATTTCGGGTGCCACCATTGAACTCTACGACACCGACGGCTCGATTGGGGCAGCACGTGGCGCCGGCATTGGATCTGGCTATTACGCATCAGCAACAGAGGCATTTGCCAGTTTACACAAACTCGAAACGGTACTTCCCGGCATTGCCAACGAGAATGCTTACCAGGATGCCTACCAGAATTGGAAGATCCAACTAAACAAACAGTTATTATAATACATCAATCACTTAAAATTTCAACATCATGACAGTTTTTAAAGGAAACAAAGAGTATTTTCCTGGTATTGAGCAGATCCAATACGAAGGTCCACAGTCTAAAAATCCGATGGCATTCAAGTATTACGATGCCAACAAGATCGTTTTAGGAAAAACCATGAAAGAATATCTTCGGTTTGCGGTGGCTTATTGGCACACTTTCTGTGGCGATGGGGGCGATCCGTTTGGTCCCGGCACCCAAATTTTTCCATGGGTGGGTTCATCTGACAAAATGACTGCGGCCAAAGAACGTATGGATGCTGCTTTCGAATTCATCAGCAAAATTGGTGCTCCGTTTTACTGTTTTCACGATACCGACGTAGTAGGCGATGGCTCCGTTTTTGAAATTGAAAAACGACTGGCCAACATGATCGATTTCGCCAAAGAGCGTCAGCAAGCTACCGGCGCCAAATTACTTTGGGGAACGGCCAATGTATTTTCCAACCCACGCTACATGAACGGCGCTTCAACCAACCCCGATTTTAATGTATTGACCAATGCTGCCGTTCAGGTCAAGAATGCCATGGAGGCAACTATCGCGCTCGGTGGCACCAATTATGTATTCTGGGGAGGACGTGAAGGCTACATGAGCCTGCACAATACAGATACCAAACGCGAGTTGGAGCACATGGGCAAATTCCTTGCCACAGCCCGCGACCATGCTCGCAAACTGGGATTCAAAGGAACCTTCCTGATCGAACCAAAACCGATGGAGCCGATGAAACACCAATACGATTTCGACACACAGACAGTGATTGGCTTCCTGAGAGCTCATGGATTGGAAAATGATTTCAGGTTGAACATTGAGGTGAACCATGCCACGCTTGCCGGCCATACATTTGCCCACGAGCTGCGCACAGCCCGCGATAACGGTATGTTTGGTTCGATCGACGCCAACAAGGGGGATTACCAAAACGGATGGGATACGGATGAATTTCCTACCAATATTTATGAGATTACAGAGGCTATGCTGGAAATCATTCAGGCAGGAGGATTCACCACCGGCGGAATCAATTTTGATGCCAAGACCAGACGCAATTCAACGGATCTTGAGGATATCTTCATTGCCCATATTAGCGGAATGGATGTTTTTGCACGTTCGTTGGTCATCGCCGATAAATTGCTGAAAGATTCAGATTATCTGAAATTGAAGGCAAACCGTTATGCCTCTTACGATTCGGGCAAGGGAGCAGCATACGAAGCAGGGAAACTCAACTTAACTGATCTTTATAACATAGCCAAAGAGGTTGGTGAACCAAAACAGATCAGTGGCAAACAGGAGATGCTGGAACAGTTGATTAACTGCTACATTTAATCCATGAAACAACACAGCACTTCTTATGTGGTCGGCATTACCATGGTGGCCACACTGGGCGGATTATTGTTCGGATATGATACCGCAGTTATTTCAGGAGCCGAAAAATCGATTCAGCTCTATTTGATCAATGGTCTGGGATTGGGATCACTGGCGCATGGAGCAACCATCTCCAGCGCCCTGATCGGATGCATTATTGGAGGTATGATTTCAGGCCTGGCTGCTTCGAAACTGGGACGTAAAAATTCGCTGATGCTTGCAGCCTTGCTCTTTTTTATCTCTGCACTCGGGTCCGGATGGCCCGAAACCCTCTTCTTTACCAAAGGAGTACCAACCATGGGTTTGTTGTTTATGTTCAATTTCTATCGCATCATTGGGGGTATAGGAGTTGGTATTGCCTCGGCTGTTTGTCCAATGTACATCGGTGAAATTGCTCCTGCAGAAATCCGGGGCCGGTTGGTTTCTTTCAACCAGTTTGCCATTATTTTCGGCATGCTGGTGGTCTACTTCGTCAATTATGGGATTGCCCATGGTCAAACTATTGAGTGGATCAATACTATTGGATGGCGCTGGATGTTTACCTCAGCTGCTATACCATCCGGTATTTTTGCGCTTCTATTGTTTTTTGTACCCGAGACACCCAGGTATCTGGCTTTGCACAACCATGACGAGCATGCGCTCCACATTTTGACAAGGATCAATGGGAAAGAGAAGGCAAAAACGATACTACAGGAGATCAAGAAGTCGGTAGATGCCTCATCCGAAAAGCTATTTGCCTATGGAAAGGTGGTCATTGTCATCGGAATACTTCTTTCTGTATTTCAGCAATTTGTTGGTATCAATGTCGCCTTGTACTATGCCCCTCGCATCTTCGAAAGCATGGGCGCAGCCAAAGACGCTTCCATGCTGCAAACTGTAGTCATGGGATTGGTGAATGTGATCTTTACTGTGATTGCCATCGTTACCGTGGACAAATACGGCCGTAAAATACTGCTCATGATCGGTTCTATCGGCATGGCCGTCGGAATGTTTGCAATAGGCGCTCTGGCCTTTATGAAGGTGATCGGGATTAGTACATTGGTCTTTATTGTCATCTACACTGCATCTTTCATGATGTCGTGGGGCCCGATCTGCTGGGTACTGATTTCTGAAATCTTTCCAAACAAGATCAGGGGGCGGGCTATTGCCATCGCGGTTGCCTCCCAGTGGGCAGCCAACTATTTCATTTCGTCCACTTACCCTGCCATGATGGAATTCAGTGGTGGTGTGACCTATTGGTTCTATGGGGCCATGAGTCTTCTCTCCTTTGTTTTTGTTTGGAAAATGGTTCCCGAAACGAAAGGGAAGACGCTGGAAGAGATGGAGGCAATGTGGCTGAAAAATAGATAGTTGCAATCGTTTTTTTAAATAATTGACGGGGTGACTCTGAGTCACCCCGTCAGTTATTTAGTCAATTATTTATATTTACCGTTTAATCTGAAATATTAATTATTCAAATTAGCCAACAATAGTATTTCAGATGCTGTATTTATCTGACTAGACATTGCTCCCGACATATTGGTTTGTATTAGAGATTTGCAGGAATTGGAAAAATTTACATAAGCGCTGACAATAGCATCTGTAGATGCAGTAGCGCCAATTGCTCCCTTTAGCATTGCTTTAATTCCAACATTCCCATTGATGTTCGCATCCATCATATCAATTGTATTTACATACGCACCCATGGTCAGTTTCAATTGAGCAATGATGGAATTGTGGTATTGTACAAATGCATCTGTTATTTGACTTATACTTACAGAACCTTTAATCGAACTAGATAGATTGGCTCCGGCTGAAACGACCGCACTTAGTTGCGAGCTTGATGCGCCTGCTTCCTGGAATTTAGCTTCCATAGCCTGGCTCATTACGAATGCAACTCTAAGATAATTACTTTCGGCGGATGCAAAATAGAAAGGTGATGACATGCTGGCAGCAGCATTTATGAAAGCTTTGGAAGAAATAGCGGACAATTTTGCGTAGGTTTCTGCTTTCACATTTGCATTTGCATATGCAGAGACAATTGCTTTTTGAAAATTGTTGAATTTTTCTTCGTATGCGCTCTGGGAATCGTCCGTATTATACAAAGCAGCTTCAAAGTCAACTTGAGCTTGTGCATTTGCCGAAGTTATCGTTTGTATTTGACTGTTTGTAATCCCAAAGTAGGAATTTCCCGAAGCTTTTGTCTTGGTCTGTGATGCGATTTCCAGGCTGCTAATAAACTGATCTTGTGCACTTGTATTCCCTTTTATTTGAGCCGCAACATCAGCATTTACATACAGCTGAACATCTGTTTGCGAAATAACATTCGTCTTGCCAGCTGCGATCAATCGTGTATACACCTCGGCCTCTGCTGTGGTTTCTGTGTTTAACGGCTGAGCATAGACTGTAGTCCCGCTTTTAACTTCGGAAGAAACAACCGTTTTCCATTCAGACATGTTTTTTGTTGCAACTACAACCAAATTTTTTGCACCACTTATTTTTGTTTCAATTACAAATTTTCCATCAACATCTGTCTGAACGCTTTGTGTTGAAACCGTATTTAAGGTGCCATTTGCTTGTACTTCGGCAATAATTACAGTCGCACCCTGAACTCCTGCGACTGCTTGTCCGCTCTTTAAAGATGCACTTTTAAGTCCGCTGCTTTCGGTCACGCGACCCGATACTTTTGAATTTGGTCCCCCAGCCGTATAATCTGAACTTTTTGAACATGAAATCAATCCTGCAAAAAGATATGCTGCCAGAAAATAGTTGAGTCCCTTTGTGAATTTAACTTTGCTTTTCATAACGTTATATGTTAATTAATACATAATGAAGGGAACTAATTCACTTTAGAAATTATTGAACCTTTCATTTTCAATAAAACTACTTCGGCTTCTGACTATAAAAAAAAAGTTTTAAACAAAAGGATTAAAATAGCCAGTAAAATGCCGTTATTTCAAAATTAAAAAATGTATTGATTACAAATAAATCCTCAAAGAAGCACCTTGTAAGTTCTGTGATATACTTTTTCAAAGCAGACAGATTAACAACTGACGGGGTGACTCTGAGTCACCCCGTCAGTTGTTAAATTATTAGGCATAAATTCTTAGGTTGGTACCGGTGAGTTGTACGTTGTATTTCTTTAGGGAAGATGTTGCAGGCCCATTGATAACAGAACCATCCACTCCAAAATTGGATCCATGGTTTGGGCAATGAAATCTGTTATTCGCGCTGTCAAAAGCAATCGGATTGTACTGCTGATGGGAACATATTGAAGTAAGTGCAACATAAACTCCTCCTGAGGTACGGGCTACAATGATGTTGTCTTTGACGATGGATCCACCGTTGTTGTTAAGTGCGGCATAGGTTGGAGAGGAGAGGTCAAGTGTAAAATCGACCGCACCATTGTTTCCCCCGACTACAGGATTGGAGGTCGCATCTGTATAGCCCTTGCTACACGACGAAAGTACAGGAGCCATAAATATCATGCCGGCAGAAATTCCAACAGCTGAGAAAAATTCGTTTCTTTTCATTTGGTTGAATTTTGGATTTGTTTTCACTATTGATGACAATGTCATTATTTAGAACGATTATAAATAAAAAAAGTTACAAAAAATGATTGAATTTTCAGTAAGGAGATCTGGGATTTCAAAAGACCGTTTGAACCTTTGCAATCAGGTAGTCGATTTATATTTTGATTATCTTTGAAAAGGAGAAGTTCTCTCAATGGATGGGAGGTTAAACTGGCCAACGAAAACAAAATATTTACGCATGAAATACCCATGAGAGAATATTCACACCAACCGAAAATGATTATGTGGGTATTCCATTTGACCGTTAAAAAACAAAATATAAACAAATGAAAAAGATTACAGCAGAATTACTAAACGGGCATATTCTGGTCTCAGATGGCGCCTGGGGCACATTTCTTCAGCAAAAAGGGCTGAAACCCGGCGAGTGTCCTGAAGAGTGGAATATTTCCAGGCCAAATGATGTATTGGATATTGCGCAAAGTTACATTGCTGCTGGTGCCAATCTCGTCGAAACCAACAGTTTTGGCGGCAGTCGCTTTAAACTTGAAAAATATGGGTTTGGCGATAGGGTTTTCGAATTCAACAAAGCGGCAGCTGAAATCAGTCGTAAAGCAGCCGGATCCGACCATTTTGTCCTTGGTTCTGTTGGCCCTACCGGGAAACTGCTGATGATGGGAGAGGTGACAGAAGATGAACTTTATGAAGCATTCAAAGAACAATCCGAAGCATTGGAAGCCGGTGGGGTGGATGCCATCATGATCGAAACCATGACCGACCTCGATGAGGCGCGTATTGCAGTAAAAGCGGCCAAAGAAAATACAAATTGTGAAATATTTTGTACCATGACTTTCCAGAAAATCATCGGTGGCGAATTCCGCACGATGATGGGAATCTCACCGACTGAAATGGCAGAAACAATCGTTGAGGCGGGTGCAGATCTGATTGGGACCAATTGCGGAAACGGCATGGAGGATATGATTGGAATGGTGAAAGAGATTCGAAGGGTCAATGCCACTATTCCGGTACTGGTTCACGCCAATGCCGGAATGCCATGTTTCGTGGATGGGAAGACCACATTTCCGGAAACACCGGAAGATATGGCATCAAGGGTAAACGAGATCATCGCTGCCGGGGCAAATATTGTTGGAGGCTGTTGCGGTACAACTCCTGAGCATATCCGTAAAATCAGGAATGCCGTCATAGCTTCGTAAGATGATGAACATCAGGGAGTATAATTTTGATTTTAAGGATTTGACACTTGATCTTCCAGGTCTGCGGACGATCATGGGTTATCCTGAATCTCTGCTTCCATCCCCGTTTGATGATTACCTTCTTGAAGCGCTGGATGTCGCCTCCCAACTGACTGACATAAAAGCCTGTTTCCGGAGTATTAAGGATGTTCAGTTCATGCCGTCAAATGGATGCATGGTGGTCGGTGGTAGGTTCTTTATGGTAGGAAAAACGATATTGAAAGAGCTGAGAAATTCGGAATCGTTGCTCTTTTTTGTTTGCACTGCAGGCAAGACCATCAGCGAAAAATCAGCGCTCATGTTGATGGGAGAGAATCCGGCCAAAGGGTATATATACGACCAGGTGGGAACCTTTTTGACCGAGGCAGCCGGCGACCGGATGCTACAACTTATTCGGAATGAATTACCCGCGGGCCAAATGACAACCAACAGATATAGTCCGGGATACTGCCACTGGGATGTTACCGATCAACACGCTCTCTTTGCACTTTTTCCACCTGCCCCTTGCGGCATAACCCTTACGCCATCCGCCCTGATGAACCCTGTTAAATCGATCAGTGGTGTGATTGGGATTGGCAAAGAAGTAATCTACCGCGATTATCCGTGTGCCTTGTGCTTGAGCCTGAATTGTATCTACCGAAGGGTTAAACCATAAACTATTACCCCGCTGATAAACCTTCACTAAGGGATATTTCTTAATTTTTGCATACCAATCAACTCTTTCAATTTGGAAGGTAAAACGTTGATTTGTTTACTTAATCTTAATATTCATTGTATTCAAATATCAATTTGAATGCATAACTTTGCGATCATAAAATAAAATTAAATCATATCATTATGAACAGAATAGCTGAGGTTGTAAAACCGGGCGTGGTTTCCGGAACCGACTTGCAATACATTTTTAAAGTAGCCAAAGCAAACAATTTTGCGATTCCGGCTGTCAACGTTGTAGGTTCATCATCTGTGAACGCCATCATGGAAGCTGCGGTAATCGCCAATGCTCCCGTCATGATCCAATTCTCCAATGGAGGTGCCATTTTCAATGCCGGTAAAGGTTTGAAACTGGAAGGTCAGAAAGCGGGAATTCTTGGGGCCGTAGCCGGTGCCAAACACATTCACACTTTGGCCGAAGCCTATGGTGTACGCGTGGTACTTCATACCGACCATGCTGCCAAAAAATTACTTCCCTGGATTGACGGTCTCCTCGATGAAAGTGAAAAGCATTTTGCACAAACAGGTAAGCCACTCTTCAGCTCACACATGTTGGATCTTTCTGAAGAGCCACTCATTGAGAATATTGAAATTTGCAAACGCTACCTTGAGCGCATGAGCAAAATGGGCATGACCCTCGAAATCGAACTTGGAATCACCGGGGGAGAGGAAGATGGCATCGATAACAGTGGTGTAGACAACAGCCTGCTCTATACCCAACCCGCTGATGTTTGCTATGCTTATGAAGAATTGAGCAAAATATCTTCCAATTTCACGATTGCAGCATCTTTTGGTAATGTTCACGGCGTATACAAACCAGGAAATGTTAAGCTGATGCCGGTTATCCTGAAAAACTCACAGGAATACATCAAAGCCAAATTGGGATTATCAGACGAACATCCTGTAAATTTTGTCTTCCACGGCGGTTCAGGCTCTTCACACGCCGAAATTCGCGAAGCCATCAGCTACGGCGTCATCAAAATGAACATCGACACAGATACCCAATGGGCATACTGGGATGGTATCCGTCAGTTTGAAGCAAAAAATCACGACTATCTGCAGGGTCAGATCGGTAACCCCGAAGGCGCCGATAAACCCAACAAGAAATTTTACGATCCGCGCGTTTGGATTAGAAAAGGGGAAGAGGCGCTGATTGCACGCTTGCAAGTAGCTTTTGACGACCTCAACGCCATCAACAGTCTGTAAATTGCATT
>JBBIUJ010000045.1:0-19280 GCA_037440345.1 Prolixibacter sp. | reverse complement strand
GAGGAGAGACCATCTCCAACCTTCGTCGTTCAGGCACCAACAACATTCAAAGCAATGGATCTGTCAATCAAAGCAATATGTCCTCCAGACCTGTATCTGCGGGAAGGGATTATACCCCTACCTACGACAGGCCAAGGATGAATACCCAACCATCTTACAACAATGGATCAACCAGGCAGTATAACACTCCACAATCTTACAACAACACTCAAGGCAGCAGATATGCAAGACCTCAAAGCTCAGGTGGTAGCTTCGGTAATGCTTTTAGAACTCAAACTCAACAATCGGGCACTTACCAACGCGGTGCAGCTAGTAGCTCACCCACGCGATCAACACCGGCTCCAAGCAGTAGCGGCAGAAGTTATTCACCAGGCTATTCAGGTAGCAGTAATTTCTCCACCCCCTCATACAGTGGAGGAAGAAGTTCTGGTGGAGGAAGTGTAGGTGGCAGTAGTGGCGGTGGCAGTAGTAGCGGAAACACCGGAGGTGGCGGAGGTTCAGGAAGGACCAGATAAATTCGGCTATTCTACACAATAAATTATATAACAGATTATATCCTACAATAACGAGCATGATTGGAAATCACTGACAATGATTTAAATAATTGCATGCAAATTATGTTCACTGATCTTCGATTCCATTTGTCCAACAAAAGAAAAATTACATACAAATGAAAAAATTATACTTTACATTATTGGCAATAATAGGGATAACAACTGTTAGCCCTGCACAATATGTCGACAATGCCCTGTTGTTTTCACAACAAAATTATGGTTCCACAGCCCGGTCCAAAGCCATGGGAAATGCCTTCGGTGCCCTGGGAGGAGATTTTGGCTCACTTAGCATCAACCCAGCAGGCATAGGTATTTATCAGCGGGGAGAAATTTCGACCACAATGAGTCTCGTTAACAAAAATGAAACAGAAACGACCTATCAGGGAAATCTGAACAAGGAGAACAACAACAATTTTAATTTTAAAAATTTCGGCTATGTATCGGCTATCCCCGGTACCGCAAACAGCTCAGGATTGGTCTCCCTCAATTTTGGTATTGGGTACAACCGTTTGGCAAACTTTAACCAGAACAGCTATGTCTCCACAGAGAGTTCTTCCTATTCGAGAATGGACGCTTTTGCCCAACAGACCAACGGGATCAATTACAACAATCTTGTTACAAAGGATGGGTACGATCCATACCAAAGCAGTATCATCCCTTGGCAAAGTAAGCTTGCCTGGGAAAATTACCTGATCGATGTGACCAACTCTGCTACTACCGGCGATAAATATGCCACATTCCTGCTCGACAACGAGAAGGTAAAACAACGCGAGTCTGCCAGCAAAGAGGGATTTATCAACGAATACCTTGCCAGTTTTGGCGCTAATTTTAACCACACACTTTATCTTGGTGCAACAATTGGCATGCAGGATCTGTTTTACGACGAAGCCAAAGTTTACAGTGAATTAGGTATCGATGAAGTCGGCACCAATCTAAAAAGCTGGGGACATTTCAATTATACCAACAATACCAGATCAACCGGCGTAGGTTACAACCTCAAATTGGGAGCAATCTTCCGGCCAACACCAGTGCTCAGGATCGGCCTTGCCCTCCATACTCCAACCTATTTCCATATTAAGGAGACCTATAGTTCATCGATGAGTTCAACTCTGATCGGAATCAACACCCAATCTGATGGAACCCACAATGAGTCTACACCTGTCGGAAATTTCGAGTATAACTTTCAAACACCTCTTCGCGCTATCGGAAGTTTGGCCTATCAATTCGGCAAAAAAGCGATGTTCTCCCTTGATTATGAATTTGTTGATTATGCTTCTTCAAAATACAGCAATGGACTTGGGGGAGATAATTTTAGCGTTGAAAACGGAGATATCAAGTCTGTATATAAATCTGTCAGTAATGTAAGAATGGGCGCCGAATACCGCCTTACCGATGCCTTCAGCCTCAGGGGTGGATTGGAATTTTTGGGTAATCCATACAAATCCAGCGCCTACGGAGTTTCCCAGCCCAACATGGACTATAAATTCACAACTTACAATTGTGGTTTTGGTTATCGTTCAGGAAAATATTCTTTGGATATGACCTATAGCCTGGGCGACAAGACCAACTATTTGTATCCTTATCATATTGATGGTATTAATGTAGATCCAGTTAAATACCATAATTTAAACCACGAGGTACTACTCACATTTGCGATACGAATGTGATTAAAGGAAATAGGTAGAAATAAGTAGAAATAAATGGTAATAAATAGAAATAGGTGGAAATTGCTCCACCTATTTCTATTTATCTCTATCTATTACAATGAATTTCAACTCATTAGCATTTATCTCAAGCTATTTCACAATATCATACCGGCTCCTACTACATTATTCGTTGCCTCATCTATTAAAATCAAACTTCCAGTATCCCTGTTTCGTTTGTAGGAATCGTAGAACAAGGGACGGGTCGTTTTGATGGTGATCCTGGCAATCTCGTTCAAACCGATGGAAGTATCTTCGTCGAACTCCTCCAGAGTATTGATGTTTACTTTGTAGGCTACATTGGTTACCACACATTTCATCTCATTGGAAGTATGCTTCAACAAATATTTCCCCCTGTGCTGGAGCGGTTTGCTATTTAGCCAACAAATCATGAGATCGATCTCCTGACCCTGAATAGGCTGGTTCACTGCATCAACGATCATTGAACCGCGGCTGATATCAATTTCATCCGCGAGGCGCAGCGTAACAGACTGAGGAGCAAAAGCCAATTCCAGACTCTCAGCACCAAAATCAATTCCTTCGATGGTAGTCTTTTGACCACCCGGTAGCGCTACAACCAACTGTCCTACCCTGAAGATACCACCGGCAACCCTTCCGGCATAGCCGCGGTAGTCGTGGAATTGATCGGATTGCGGACGAATCACATACTGCACCGGAAAACGGGGATCATCAAAATTGTGGTCGCCGCCTACCGGCAACGACTCCATCAAACCTATAAAAGTTGGACCGGTGTACCAATCCATGTTGGTGGAGCGATCCACTACGTTGTCGCCAAGTTTTGCGCTGATTGGCAGAAAATGAACATCATTGTTACCAAGCTTACGTGCCACTTCCGTAAAATCAATCTTAATGGCTTCGAATACCTCCTGCGAAAAATCTACCAAATCCATCTTGTTGACACATACCACCACATGGGGAATCTGCAACAAAGCGGCAATGTAGGCGTGCCGGCGAGTCTGTTCAATCACACCGTTACGCGCGTCGATCAGGATAACAGCGGCGTTGGCGGTGGAAGCTCCGGTTACCATGTTTCTGGTATATTGAATATGACCGGGCGTATCGGCAATGATAAATTTGCGTTTCGGCGTTGCGAAATAACGATATGCCACATCAATGGTGATACCTTGTTCCCGCTCTGCACGCAACCCATCGGTGAGCAAAGCCAGGTTGACCTCTTCTCCTCCCCTGCTGATACTGGCCCTTTCGATGGCCTCCATCTGATCTTCAAAAATTGCCTTGCTATCGTACAGCAGCCGGCCAATCAGGGTACTTTTCCCATCATCAACGCTCCCTGCAGTGGTGAACCGCAGAAGCTCCATATCCAAATATCCGATCTCCTTACCGGACAAAGTTGATGCTTTACTGTTATTCATGCTAACCTTATATCATTTCAACTATTAGTCAACAAGTTATGAATTATGAGTTATGAGTTAAAACTCAAGTGCCAACACTCATAACTTATAACTCATATCTCAGAAATATCCTTCTTTCTTGCGGTCTTCCATTGCCGCTTCCGAGCGTTTGTCGTCGGCACGGCCGCCTCTTTCGGTCACACGACTGGCAGCTACCTCCAAAATAATCTCTTCCAGCGTATTAGCCGCTGAAAGTGTCACTCCGGTACAGGTTATATCACCGATGGTACGACAGCGGACCCTTTTAACTTCAGCCCTTTCACCGGGCTTCAATTGCATAAATGGCGCTGTGGCCAACCATACTCCATCCCGGCAGAATACTTCGCGTTCATGGGTAAAATAGAGATTGGGCATGGGTATATTTTCCATCAGGATATATTGCCACACATCCATTTCCGTCCAATTACTGATTGGGAATACCCTGAAATGTTCGCCGATGTTCTTCTTCCCGTTGAAGAGGTTCCAGAGTTCCGGCCGTTGATTTTTGGGATCCCACTGACCAAACTCATCGCGGTGCGAGAAAAAGCGCTCCTTGGCGCGGGCTTTCTCTTCATCACGGCGGCCGCCACCCATGGCGCAATCAAACTTCATCTCTTCGATCGCGTCCAAAAGGGTTACAGTCTGCAAAACATTACGGCTTGCATTGACTCCCTTTTCTTCTACAGCCCTTCCATTGTTTATAGAATCCTGCACATATTTGACAAGCATCTTGGTGCCGGTCTTTTCGGCAAGGTCATCACGGTAGGTGATGGTCTCCTTAAAATTATGACCGGTGTCGATGTGCATCAAAGGAAATGGGACTTTGGCAGGATAAAAAGCTTTGCGGGCCAGGAAAAACATGACAATTGAATCCTTGCCACCTGAAAAAAGCATCACAGGGTTTTCGAATTGAGCGGCAACTTCACGAATAACGAAGATCGACTCTGCCTCTAATTCCCTTAGATGGTTAATGGTATGTAACTCCATAAATACTAAAACTGATTTTTGATCGTCCATGTCAGAACATTCGACCAAATGGACAAGCCACAAAAATAAACATTCCGAGGAGAAAAACGACTAACGGGATTAATCCTTCCCCTATCGGTAATCCTTTCTTAATAAAAGCCTTCAGATTATTGTAAATCAAAGGGCATTCAAAACTAACAATATTGAATTTCAGGATATTAATTGGTAATTAAGATCCCAGTGATATTTTTGCAATACGCTTTGGACGTTGACCTCAAAAATCCTTCTGACTATTTTTCTGGTCTGATCCGGATAATGAACTTCCACCTTTTCATCCGATTCAAGCCAATTACTAATTTTTTCAAATTGCGATGGCTGCAAATTTTTTATAACCGGAACACCCATCAATTCAAGGGCGGCGGCATTGCACTGCTGCTCATACTGGCCCTTCATGGGTATCACCATCAACTTTTTATTCAGATAAAGCGCTTCGGCCGGGGTTTCAAACCCTGCACCACATAAAACTCCTGAAGAGTTGGCCATATCCTCCACAAATTCATCGTTTGTAATCCTGTTAACTACAATATTATCAATCTGATACGATTTTTTTACATGTTTCGAAAAAATGTGCCAGTTGTAATCACCAAACAAAGAGAGCGTATCAACCAAAAACTTGTCATCATACGCCGGTAGATAGACCGTGAAATAATCCAGTTCATCTGTTTCGCAATCCCTTATTTGCTTTCTAATAACCGGAGTGAAAATATTGTCGTCATAGGCGTTGAAATGAAAACCAAAATGAGTGTCGGCTGGGGCATAGTTTCTCAAAATTAACCGGCCCAAAAGATCATTTTCCTGAGGGATTGGTACTTTACCGCTTAAAAGGGCACCCTGATGGCTCAAACTGATACAAGGAACATTTTTTTTCTTGCAAGCCCATGCCGAGACAGGCTCAAAATCATTGATTACCAAATCGTAATCCTCAACCCTGAGCTGATCAATTTCACGCTTTAGGTTCCAAAGGTTTGTTTTTGTCAATGTTTTCCATAAGTCTACACCGCCACTTTTCCCGAACCAGAAACTCAAACCCTTCAGTCGATATTTAATTGGGGTATCTAAATCAACATCGCACTGGGTGCCACTAACCAGAATATCGCATTGACAGAATTCCTGCAAATGAGGTATGATATCCCGTGCGCGGCTAATGTGACCGTTGCCTGTTCCCTGAATTGCATACAATATTTTCATGACATAAATTTTATTACATCCAATTTATCGTTGAAACTCAACCAGCATATTTTTAAACAGTTCTTTTACTTCAATGTCAACGATCTTTTCAAAATCGGCATCCACATAAAAGGGATCTTCGACAAAATCTTTTCGAAAGGTGAATACTCTCCATTTTCCCTGGCTGTATTCAAGAGAGGTAAGGTTTTCAATCCAATCGCCCGAGTTGAGATAATTGATGGTTTGGTTTCCAACCTTTATCTCTCGCATATCGGGGTGATGAATATGTCCGCAAACGATATAATCTATATTTTTTTGGGCAGCTATGGTAGCTGCGGTATCTTCAAAGGCGTTGATGAACTTCACTGCCCCTTTAACGGATTCCTTTATTTTCTTTGAAAAGGAGACCGGTTCAAAATTTAGTTTCCGATTCAACCAGTTTATTTTGGTATTCAACCAAATCAGGGTATCGTAACCAATTGCCCCAATCTTGGCCAACCACTTGGAATACTGCATTACTACATCAAAAACATCGCCGTGAAAAAACCAGAATTTCTTTCCGTTCAATTCCAGTTTAAGTTCATTCAGGATATGAAGCTTACCTATTTTCAAGCCACTGAACTTTCTAAACATCTCATCGTGATTTCCTGTAATATAATAGACTGTGCTACTACCAGAGGCCAACCCAATCAGATGTTTGACAACTTTCAGATGTGATTTTGGAAAGAAGCGTTTGTTAAATTGCCAGATATCGATGATATCCCCGTTTAGTACAATCGTTTTGGGACGAATGCTTTTCAAATACTTCAACAACTCTGTGGCGTGGCATCCCGAAGTACCCAAATGAATATCGGAAAGTACAACCAATTCGACGCTTCGTTTTTTGTCCATCAGTTACGGTTTTTCACGCAGCTAATTAACGTCAAACATATTACGAATCAGTTACAAAACAGTGAAATAACGATTACACTCAGGCTACTTTAAAAAATCACGGAACCAGTATCCCGAGTCTTTGATAATACGTTCCTGGGTTGAAAAATCATTGTAAACGAGTCCGAACCGCGGTCGGTAACCTTCTGCCCATTCAAAATTGTCGATGAATGTCCAGGCAAAATAGCCACTGATGTTAACTCCTTCATTTTTAGCTTTCAGGATATTTTGAAGGTATCGCTTGTAGAATTCAATTCTTTGCTGATCATGAATCCGTCCATTTATTATCTGATCGGGAAAGGCTGCTCCATTTTCCGTTACTATAATCTCCTTAACCGGATATTTTGAAAACTGTTTGATGATATTGTAGATACCTTCCGGAGCCACTTCCCAACCCATTTCAGTAATTTCGGCACCATCATCAGGCTTCACCCGATTGGCCCAAATAAAAGGGATCAATGATGGTTTGGTAACCACCTTGAAATAGTTCTGTAACCCAATGAAATCAAAGTCAAATTTCAACTTCTCCAAATCACCTGTAACAATATATTTCTCAATATTTCGTAGAAATGGAAGATCAGCATATGGATATCCCATTCCCAATGAAGGCTCAATAAATAACCGGTTAAGTACGACGTCCAGTCTTTGGACAGCCCGCTGATGACTATTCTTTAGTTTATATGGCTCAATGTGAGAACAGGAAAATGTAGTTCCAATATGACCTTGACTTACGTTTCGCCGAATAATTCTCCCTCCTTCTGCCTGTGCAAGGCAAGCATGATGGACAGAAGCCAGAAATTTACCTATTCCCGTTCGGTTGGGGGCATGGATTCCAGACAAATATCCCAAAGTTGTAAAACCTGCAGGTTCATTCAGCACCATCCAATGCCTGATTCTGTCCCCAAATCTTCTTGTGCACAAATCCGTGTATTCGGTAAACCATCCCAAAATGTCGCGGTTCGGCCACCCACCACGGTCCTCCAGGGACTGAGGTAAATCCCAATGGTAAAGCATAGCCCAAGGTTCAATTCCAAGCTCAAGGCAAGTATCAATCAGTCTGTTGTAGAAGTCAATCCCCTTTTCATTGATTCTTCCGGTTCCATCCGGCAGTATACGTGCCCATGAAAATGAGAACCTAAAATTATTGAAATTCAGACTATTCAGTAGTTTTAGGTCGGTTTTATAGCGATGATAAAAGTCTATTGCCTCGTTTCCATTGGATTTATCCTTGATGTGACCCGGATTGGAAGAGAATCTGTCCCATACCGATTCTCCCTTTCCATCAACATTCCAGGCACCTTCTACCTGATAAGCTGAAGTCCCGACTCCCCAAATGAAATCCTTTCCGAAAGCTCTTTTGTTGATTTCGGTATCTGAAATACTTTTCGCGAGCACCGGACCAACCTTCCACACAGCAGAAAGCGCGGCCAGCTGTTTTATAAATTCAAGTCGAACCATTATCTCTTTTTGGAAAAATCAAATGCCAAAAATAGTATTAATGCCCATTCAACTGAAAATATAAATTACCAACACAATAATAGGAGGTGGAACCTGAAAGTAATTAGCTATGATTATTTGCCATATTTTCCATAAATTGAGGCAAAATATCCTACTCTTTCAAAGTAAAATCAAGGCTTCCAATCCTTGTCCAGGATCCTTCTTCCCATGAATTTTTGTCACGTTCGCGAAGCAAAAACTCGATTTGATACTTTCCGGGTTTCCTGAGATCGAAGGGAAAGGCAACTGTTCCGGGATTATTGCAATAGGAGTTTTGCCGATTAGCCGGATTGGCTCCATCGGATTCACCATCCGGCCGATGAAGGATATATCCAAACAGGTAGAGTGGATTGTTGTTGCTGTTCTTGTATGTGGCTGCGAGAGGACCAGTCAGCCATACGCCAAATTTATGTCCCGAATTCCAGGCGCCCGTTACTTCACTCACGCTAAATGTGTTTTTGCACTGTAGAACTTTAATCTCCTTGTCATACGAATCGGAGCCAACAGAAACTTCATCAAAAACGCCAACTCCCCAGCCTTTCAGCTGCCATTGCTGGTATTTAAATGGAATAACGGGGAACGGATTTGAACTATTTGCATTCGAACCGGCTGAAGTTGTCTGAATAGAAGTAGCTCCATTAGAGAAATTCAGATTAAACTCCTTGACAAACACCTCCCTCTTCGAATCTTTCTCGTCCATAACGAGCCGAATTTTCCAATTACCATAAGAGAGGTTACTGCGATCAGCGCTGCGTTCCCAAAAAAGCGCTGGTAACGTAAAGATCTGTTCAGCATATCCCTGTTCATCGAAACCATATCTTTGATTCCATACTTCAGATCCGTCGGGCCGGAGAACTTGCACTTTAAAATAGAAATCAAAGGTTCCGTATTGGTTAAGATTGCCCTGCCGCTGTACCCTCATAAAAAATCTTGCCTGCTTGTTTACCTTGTCCAGGGGTGATTCAAATACCCAATTTGGTAGATTTGGAGTCATTCCTGTTTCGAGAACTGCAGGTTGAGCAGCGCCATGCCTCGGCAGCAGGCTTAGTGCAAATGTAACGAATAACAAAAACCTGAATTTTCCACCATAGCGTCTTCCGGACTCAATGTCAAATACTTTCATTTTAAAATTTTGCTTAAAGATTAACTTAAAGGAACAAGAAAGGAGATTGAGCGGTCCGGGATATTCCCTTATTCAACCAACTAATCGCTTTTCATCTTGGAATTACGAATATAATAAAGATGTAACATTATTTAACCTTTTTGTAACAGCCTTGTAACATCGTATTGGGAAGTTTGTACCGAATTTAATTTCAAACAATATTCCATGAAAAAACAAGTTTCAATTCTCTTACTTCTTTTAGTGATGATCGCATTTAAAGTAAATGCGCAAGAATCCAATGTAAACGAGAAGCTTACTGAAGTTAACGACAAAGTTAATGGTCTCCTTGAGCGGGTAGCAAACGATGAAGCCGATTTGCAAAAATTGACTAAAATCAAAGTTTCAGGCTACATTCAGGCTCAATATCAAAAATTCGAAAGTCCCGCTTTACTATCTACATCTAACAACTATTTTTCATTAAGACGTGTCAGGGTAAAATTTACCTATGAAGCAGCAGACGGTGTAAAATTTGTCCTGCAACCTGATTTCGCACCAGGTGCCCTCGCCCTAAAAGATGCATATGTAATCTTGAACGATCGGTGGACAAAATCATTTAGCTTAACCATGGGAAAATTCAACAGACCCAATTACGAAGTTGAATATTCGTCAAGCCAACGTGAACTTCCTGAGCGTTCTTCTGTGATCAGGGCCATTTATCCTGGCGAACGTGCCATAGGGGCAAAATTGGAATTCAACCCGCTAAACACTCCCATCCACATGCAGTTGGCTGTTTTCAACGGATCTGAGGAGCTGAAAATCAACAATAGCGCCGGGACCAACCTTAATGGCAATGAAAACAAAGACTACGACAATTTTAAGGATGTAATGGCCCGCGTAACCTACAACCTGAGACTTGGTAATTTTGGTGGTCTTGATTTCGGCGCCCATGGTTACTTTGGCAAATTGAAATCAATGGCAACCACCACCTACCTTAGCGACTATACTACCGTGAAATCAGCAAACATCGGTGATGGTATTGCAAGAAGCTGGGGAGGCGCTGAATTTCAATTATTTGCTGATGTTTTGGGAGGCTTTTCAGTTAAAGGCGAATACATTGCAGGAAAGAACGCTTCCATTGGTTTTGCTCCAACCGGAACAACCCTTGGTGTAGCCAATTTCCAAAATAAATTTGCCGGTTACTATCTCTATTTCATCAAGAATCTTGGTAAAAAGAATCAATTTGCCATCCGTTACGATTATTACGACCCTAATACCGATATCAAAGGCAAAGATGTTTCAATCAGCGGATATGCTGCAACTGCCACTTTGGCAAAGAAAATGAGCGGTAAATCTGATTTGGCAACCAGTACTGTTGGATTGGCTTTTCATCACTACTTCGATGACAACTTAAGAATTACCCTTGCTTACGACATCGTTCAAAACGAAAAGGTTGGGACAGCCGGCAAAGTTGTTGACAATTACACTACTGCAGCCGGAGTGGCTGGAACCATGGACTGGAGTAACGCCATCAATCAGAATGTATTGACCCTAAGAATCCAGGCCAAATTCTAAACAAAGTTTAGTTCAGATTTGTTATAGAAAAAAATTTCAACAAGAGATAAAACTACAAAAAATGAAATCATTTAATTCAATAAAATTAGCAATAGTAGCAGTGGTTTTGGGTGCAATTAGCTTCGCTTTCTCTGCTGCTCCTCAAAAAATCACCGTGAAGGGTTCTGACACTCTGGTAATCCTTGCACAGAAATGGGCTGAAGAATACATGAAAACCAATTCGGCAGTCACCATCCAGGTTACCGGGGGTGGATCAGGAGTAGGTATATCGGCTTTGATCAATGGCGCGACTGATATCGCCAATGCAAGCCGCAAAATGAAACCTACAGAGAAAGATAAACTGAAAGCAAGATACAACACCCTCGGCGTAGAGGTAGCTTGTGCCAAAGATGGCATCACGATCTATCTTAATCCGGCAAACAAAGTTAAAGAATTATCTATTAAGCAATTAGGAGACATCTTCAAAGGAACCATCACCAACTGGAAAGAGGTTGGCGGTGCTGACCAGGCCATCAAATTGTATGGCAGGGAGAATAGCTCAGGAACATATGTTTTCTTTCAGGAGAATGTTGTAAAAGGTGACTATGCAACTTCATGTCAAACACTTCCGGGAACAGCTGCTGTAGTCAATGCGGTGAAAAAAGATCCCAGCGGTATTGGCTACGGAGGAGCTGCTTATGCAGAAGGCATTGAAATCTGCAAAGTAAAAAAGGATGACAATAGTCCTGCGTACAAGGCTACTGCAGAAACGATCAAAAACAACGAATATCCTATTACACGCTACCTGTACATGTACCTTGCCAACAGACCTACTGGCGAGATCAAAAAATACATCGACTGGATTTTAAGCGCTGAAGGTCAAAAATTGGTGGTAGAGATGGGCTATTTCCCTGTCAAGTAATCTATGACAGTCAGCCTTTTCTGCAACGAACATTTCAATTCATAAACAGCAGTTACCGCATAGCACACCACCTTTGGTGTTCTATGCGGTAAGTTCGTATACATACCATACTAAATTTTAATCCTACTTTTACAATATAAAGCAGCTTTAATGACCAAGAAGAAATCAAAAAAGGGTCCATTCAATCCAAACGCTGAGTCGGGTAAAATTGATATAACACAAAAGAAATTTCGACTCAGTGATTTTTTGGCAGAAAAAGTAATCAAAGGAGTTGCATTTCTTTCTATTGCCATCATTGTACTGATTTTTGTATTTGTTTTCAGGGAATCGCTTCCCATCTTCCAATCGGAAAAAGCAACCATAAGTCATGTTACGCCAAAACAGGAAGTACAAGAGACCTATGGTGAAGTAACAGATAATAAATCTACTGGCCCTGCTGTTCAGGAAACCGATGGTGCCGTGAAGAACACAGCAGAGGTGCAGGAACAGTACGGTGCAGTAAAAGATACAACACAAGTTCAGGAACAATATGGTACAGTAAAGGATTCAACGGAAGTTCAGGAACAGTACGGCGTTCAGACCAAAGATTCATTAAGCAGCAATCATCCTGATGAGACCTACGCGGTTAGCTCAGGAAGTGGATATGACCATAACCGTGCCGCATTAAGAACGCTTGGAACTACCGAATGGGTTCCGGTATCTGAAAAGCCCAGGTATGGTATTTTGGCTTTGTTGCTGGGAACTTTAAAAATCACCCTGATTTCCATGCTCTTCGCAGCCCCGCTCGCTATTCTGGCGGCACTTTATACGGCAGTCTTTGCGAACAAAAAGATGAAAGAGATCATCAAACCAACCATCGAATTGCTCGCAGGCTTTCCATCCGTCGTGATAGGATTTTTTGCACTGATGGTATTGGCCACCTTTCTTCAATCAATTTTTCACTATGACACACGGCTCAACTCATTTGTCGGTGGTATCGCGATGGGTATAGCAGCTATACCAATTATCTTTACTATCACGGAAGATGCCCTCACCGCCGTTCCAAAAACTTACTATGAAGCGAGTCTTGCGTTAGGCGCATCCAGGTGGCAGACGGCCTTCTTTGTTATTTTACCTGCCGCTACCCCCGGGATTTTTGCGGCCATTCTTTTGGGTATTGGAAGGGTATTCGGTGAAACGATGATCGCTTTGATGGCGACGGGCAATGCGGCCCAGTTGGATATTAATCCTTTTGCATCTGTTCGTACGCTTGCAGCCACCATCGGAGCAGAGATGGCAGAGGTTGTATTCGGCGATACCCATTACAATGTGCTGTTTTTGATTGGCTCGTTGCTATTTATCTTTACCTTTTTGCTTAATGCCATCGCTGAGTTTTATGTCAAAGGCAAACTCATGAAAAGTATCCAGGGAAAATGATCAAGAATAAAAAAATAGATATCAAAGGAGTTGCCATTGAAGGGATAACCCTCCTCTCTGCACTGCTCATCATATCCATTGTGGTGGTGATGATTGTGGTAATTGTGAAGGGAGGCAAAGAGCAGCTCTCGTGGGAGTTTTTAACAAGCTTCCCAACAGACGGGATGACCAAGGGAGGGATCTTTCCTGCCATTTACGGTACATTTTTGCTGGTAATTATCATGTCTGTGGCAGCAGTGCCTTTTGGTACGATAACAGCCATCTACCTGACAGAGTACGCCAAAGAAAATTCTGTAGTTGCCAAAACCATCCGCTTTGCGGTAAGAACGCTGGCTGTAATCCCCTCCATCATTTATGGCCTCTTTGGTCTCGGCTTTTTCATCAAATTCGTTGGTGCACAAGTCGATTCAGCCTTTTACGGAGGTCAGTTGAAATGGGGACAGCCCAATCTGCTTTGGGCCAGTTTGACCATGGCCCTGCTGACACTTCCT
The DNA here is from genome assembly GCA_037440345.1 of Prolixibacter sp. Classification (GTDB taxonomy): domain Bacteria; phylum Bacteroidota; class Bacteroidia; order Bacteroidales; family Prolixibacteraceae; genus CAINVV01. Next base: position 5,509 of record JBBIUJ010000045.1, on the reverse strand, counting down.
GTGGTGATTGTCTCAGTTGAAGAAGCTTTAAAAACTGTACCCAAAGATTTAAGAGCGGCAAGCCTGGCATTGGGTGCGACCAAATGGCAAACAATCTGGAAAGTGGTTCTTCCGGGATCAATCTCCGGCATCATGACAGGTACAATTCTGGCTGTAAGCCGGGGCGCCGGTGAAGTTGCCCCTATTCTCTTTACCGGGGCTGCTTATTATCTGGCAACCTTACCAGGATTAAGCGACCAGTTCATGGTACTTGGTTACCACATTTATGTCATGACCACCCAATCCGCGAATGTAGACCAAACCTTGCCTATCCAGTTTGGTACCACTTGTGTTTTGTTGATGCTCACATTCCTGTTGAACATGTCAGCAGTAGTTTTAAGATACCGAATCAGAAAAAAGAAAAAAAATTGATATGACCATTGAAAAGATTAACACGGAGAATTTGTTTCTATACTATGGGTCAAAAATGGCGTTGAACAATATCTCCCTGAAGATTCCGGAAAAAAAAGTTACCGCCTTTATCGGACCATCCGGATGCGGAAAATCGACATTTCTGAGAAGCCTTAACCGTATGAATGATTTGATTGATAATGTAAGGATCGAGGGTAAGGTGATGATCGACGACATCAATATTTATGATAAAAATATTGACGTGGTCAATCTCCGAAAGAAGGTAGGCATGGTTTTTCAAAAATCCAATCCATTTGCCAAGTCGATCTACGAAAACGTTGCCTATGGTCCGAGAATCAATGGCATTAACAACAGCAACCTTCTTGATGAAATTGTAGAGACTGCACTTAAAAACGCAGCAATCTGGGAAGAGGTCAAAGACCGGCTCGGAGATTCGGCGTTGGGACTTTCTGGCGGTCAGCAACAGCGGCTCTGCATTGCACGGACACTTGCCGTTAATCCGGAGATCGTTCTGATGGATGAACCTGCGAGCGCCTTGGATCCATTGTCGACCTCAAAAATTGAAGAGCTGATCGTGCAACTGAAAGAGCACTTTACCATTGTCATTGTTACCCATAACATGCAACAAGCATCACGAATCAGCGACCATACAGCCTTCTTCTACCTTGGGGAACTGATCGAATACGACAAAACGCGGAAAATTTTCACCAATCCGGAAAAGAAACAAACTGAAGATTACATCACCGGGCGTTTTGGTTGATGTTGAAACTATTTATACATTTAAATCATGGAAAATTACAGAATATTCGACTCCGAACTCGATAAGCTTCGCGACAGGGTATTTCAAATGAGTGTGCAGGTAAACCGGCAACTAATTGATGTTGTCGCTGCTATCAGTACCTGCGATCTACAACTGGCGAAGAAGGTCATTAACAATGATGAAGAGATCAACAACCTCGACACCAAGATTGACAAGCTCTGTCAGAAAATCTTCGCATTACAGCACCCTGTTGCATCAGATCTCAGGTACATCATGTCGTCGCTTAAAATCAACAATGACCTCGAACGAATCGGGGACCATGCGGTAAATATTGCCAAAAAGATAGGGACTTTGCTGGATTATCCCCAATTGGTAGAGGAACTGGGCATCGACAACATAGGAGATAAAACAGTGGAGTTGTTTGCTGATGTTCTTTCTTTGATCAGTTCCCTGGATATCACTTTTGCCGACAAGATTCTCGACAAAGCGGATAAGATAGACATCGATTGTAAAAAGATCATTGCGAAAATATTCCAGGAAAAACTACATCAGCCCGAAGTGGTGGAAGTTGCTGCCAACATTCTGATTATCATTAATCTGTTTGAAAGGGTAGCAAGCTATTCAACCAATATTACCGAGGCCATTAGCTTTGTTGTGGATGGGGAGATTATCAAGCACAAAAAAAGAAAATGACAAATGCAATTGAAAATGGACAATTGAAAATTGAAAATGACATATACTACAAAATGAGTGAATTTTATATCATTGTCAATTGTCCATTTTCAATTGTCCATTCCTTACTATAAAAAAAATGAAGGAGACTTTTCGGTTACTGGTAGTAGAAGACGAGGAAGACATCAATGAGATACTGAAATTCAACCTCGAAAACGAGGGATACTCCGTCGATTCGTGTTTTTCTGCAGAAGAAGCGCTAAGGAAAAATCTGTCCCGTTATGATTTGATACTTCTGGATGTTATGATGGGGAAAATGTCCGGATACAATCTTGCCCAAAAAATCAGAAAAGAGTTGCAGCTCAACGTTCCCATCATTTTTTTAACGGCGAGAACAACCGAAAATGATCTCCTGACCGGTTTTAATATCGGCGCTGATGACTACATTACCAAACCTTTTTCCATCAAAGAGGTTGAGGCACGTGTCAAAGCCGTTTTAAAACGTGGCAAAAAAGCATCTGAGCCTCCGATTGTTACTACGCTTCAGTTGGGCGACGTAGTGCTGGACCTTGAGAGCAAGCGACTTTACATCGGATCAAAAAAAATTGATCTTTCCAGAAAAGAGTTTGACATTCTTTATCTTCTTGGTAAATCTCCGGGAAAAATATATTCCCGCGAAGAAATCCTGAACCGGATCTGGGAAAGTGATGTGATTGTCACTGATCGTACAGTAGATGTCAACATGACCCGGTTAAGAAAAAAAATGGAAGATGCAGGAACCTACATCCGTAACAAACCTGGTTTTGGCTACTATTTTGAAATTTAAACCTAAAAAGACTCGATATGATTTTTAAGTACCGTTCCATTAAATGGAAACTATTCGCATACTACTCCCTGCTTTTCACCATATTTACCCTATCCATCATTTTATACCAAAACCAAAGGGAGCACTATTTCAGGATGGCTGAGTTAAGAACATCCCTCAATGATTATACTGATCTCACCAACCGTTTCATGGAAAAATATTCGCTTGCAAAAGTGAAAAACTATGCAAAACTGGACAGCCTTAAAATTGTGATTCCACCAGAGAAGGTCAGGATTACCGTCATCAGCAAGGATGGCATTGTATTGTACGATAACAGTGTTTCTGACTACAGCCACATGGAAAACCATCAGTCAAGGCCAGAATTTCAAAAAGCCATTTTTGAAGAGTTCGGCGAAAACATACGCCATTCAGCTACTACCCAAAAGGACTATTTCTATTATGCGAAAGGGTATAATAACCTGATAATCAGAGCAGCAGTTGTTTACGATGCGCGTATCAAGGAATTTCTGAGAGCCGACCGGGTGTTTATCCCATTTTTTATCATTCTTTTTTTGATTTTTGGATTTTTTCTCCGTTACATCGGCAACCATCTTGGCGATTCGATCACCAAACTGAAGGATTTTGCCGTTAAGGTCAGAAGAAATGAGGCAACCGAATTTGATGAAAACATTGAATTTCCCAATGACGAACTGGGATCTATCAGCCATGAGATTATTCAGTTGTACCACCAACTGAACAAAACCAAAAGCGAACTCCTTCTTGAAAAGGAAAAGCTTGTCAGCCACCTTTATGTCCTGAAAGAGGGTATCGCCTTCTTCTCCCCTACCAAAAAGGCGATCTTGAACAACAGCCATTTTATCATTTACCTCAACATCATCTCGGAAGAGACGACTACCTCTACTGAGAAAATCTTCAAATCAAAAGCTTTCGCGGAAATTGATCGTTTTCTTGATAAGACCTTATCAGAGAGCAGTAACGCCCAACTCCAGGAGATGCCAAGGATGCAATTTACCGTTCAGAAAAACAGCTATCACTTTACCATTCAGTGCATTATTTTCCCTGATAAGAGTTTCGAAATTCTTATTGCAGATCAGACGGAACAGGTGAAAAGGAGCATCATGAAGCAACAAATTACTTCCAATATCTCCCACGAGCTAAAAACGCCTATCTCCTCAGTGAAAGGTTATCTCGAAACTGTATTGAACAATCCTTCACTTGAGCCAAGTAAACAGAACTACTTCATCAAGAAAGCATACATTCAGTCAGAAAGGTTGACACAACTGGTCAATGATATTGCCATGTTAAACAAGATTGAGGAGTATTCGGATCTCTACATTCGTGGAAAAATCCAGATCGGAAAGGCCATTGAAGAAGCTATTGAGAGTCTGCAGGATCAATTGAAGAACAAATCGATTTCGGTCGAAAACAGTATCGAGCCAGGCCTGGTGGTGAATGCCAATTATTCACTTATCTTCTCCATTTTTAGAAACCTGATCGAAAACTCTGTCCTCTATGGTGGTGAAAAAATCACCATTTGGATCTCAAAATACCACGAAGATGCCTCCTTCTATTTCTTCTCCTTTGCCGACAATGGTCCGGGGGTGGAAGAGGAACATCTCGCGAGACTTTTCGAACGGTTCTACAGGGTTGATTCGGGGCGCTCGCGTAAACAGGGGGGCACAGGACTTGGTCTGGCCATTGTCAAAAATGCGATACTTAGTTTCAAAGGTGATATTTCGGCCCGTCCACGTCAGGGAGGCGGATTGGAATTTATCTTCTCGCTACCCAAATAATTTTTATTGAGTTGTTGCTTCGAAGAGTGAAAATATTTTGGTTATTTTGAGAAACTGTTAAACAAATATTACACAGAGAACGATTGTCTATTAATCGATAATATAGAGATCTTAGAAATTCCTGCTATTAGGTACTTTTTAGGGAGAAACCCCGGAGCTACACAGAGTTGGAAAATCGCTTGCGATTTTTCTCTCTGTGTAACTCGTTTTTTCCTCCAACGTATTTTAACTAAAGCGTGAATTCAAAAGCCATTTTTAGTTTAATTATGGAGTAATAAATTCTCTGTGTAAGATATATAAACAGCTGCTGAGTTCCTTACAATTTTTGAAATCATATTCATGAGAGAAAAAATAGCCGCGCTCAATCAGAAACTTGCCGGCACTGATGCCATCGGATTACTTTCCTATTTTTTAGATGAATACAAAGGGAAAATAGCCCTGTCAAGTAGTCTGGGACTCGAAGATCAGGTGTTGACAGAGATGGTCTGTTTCATTGATAAAAATGTAAAAATCTTCACGCTCGACACAGGCAGGTTATTTCCGGAGACTTACGACCTGATTCACCGGACCAATCAAAAATATGGGATTAAGATGCAGGTTTACTTCCCTGATGCAAAGGAGGTGGAAGAAATGGTCAATACCAATGGCATCAATCTCTTTTACAACTCCATCGACGATCGGAAAACCTGCTGCCGTATCCGGAAAATTGAACCCCTGAAAAGAGCCTTTGCCGGACTGGAAGTCTGGATATGTGGTCTGAGAAGGGACCAATCTGTTACGAGAGCCGAAATGCAGCCCATCGAATGGGACGAGAACAACGGCCTGATCAAACTAAACCCGCTGATCGACTGGAGTGAGGAGCAGGTCAAAAGCAATATTAAAGCGCACAAGATCCCCTACAACTCGCTTCACGACAAAGATTATCCAAGTATCGGCTGTCAACCATGTACAAGGGCCATCCTACCGGGAGAGGATCTCAGGGCAGGTCGCTGGTGGTGGGAAAATCCTGATACCAAAGAGTGCGGATTGCATAAAAGGTAACCCTTC
>JBBIUJ010000044.1:0-19294 GCA_037440345.1 Prolixibacter sp. | reverse complement strand
GCCCCGTAAACAATGGATGGAATTCCAAAAAGAACATCAAACGAGAGGCGCGTAAACTGTGCCAAACGGGATTTCTCCGACAGATAGAGATTGAGGTAGAGGACGATCGGCAAACTAAAACAAAGTCCGAGTGAAATAGAGCCGATAACAATATACACCGAACCAACAATGGCATTGAGCAATCCGCCCTCTTTACCCAGGTAAAACCCTCCGCCCGGTATTTTTGAGACCATCTCCCAACTCATCGCCGGTAAACCTCTTTTTACGATGGCAACCAGGATCATGAAAAGCGAAACCACAATGGCCAGAGTAGCAGCCATCATGATTACTTTGAACATTTTTTCTTCAAGTTTTCTCATAGTACAAAGCTTCGTTCAATCCGGATTAAGACCAACCGGGATATGGCGTTAAACGCCAGAATAATGACAAATAAAAATAAGGCTGAAAGCATAAGGGCCGAGTCGTATAAAGGGATTGACATCATTTCTCCGTAGTTGTTCGCAATAAGGGCTGGTAACGGATAGGCAGGATCGAAGATCGACCTGGGAACTTCCGCTACGTTTCCGCAAACCATCAAAACCGCGATTGTTTCACCAAATGCCCGAGATATGGCCAGTACTACAGCGGCAGCAAGACCAGGGAATGATTTGCGCAACACCACTTTTTTGATGGTTTGCCAGTTGGTTGCTCCCAAAGAGAGTGACGCTTCCCGCAATCCTCCCGGCAATGCATCAAAAATTTCGATAAAAACTGAAATCATCAAGGGAATGATCATGATGGCCAATACGATCCCGCCGGCCAAAATACTGTACCCGGTCGAGAACTCGACGAAATGGGGCGCCAGCGAAGTTGAAATAAAAGGAACAACTACCACAATTCCCCATACACCATAAACTACCGGCGGGATTCCTGCGAGCACATCAATCATCGGAAAAACAATTTTTTTGATATATGGATGGGCATACTCCGAAAGATATATGGCGGCAAGAAGGCACAGCGGCAAAGAAATTATTATTGCGATACCCGTCACCCACAAAGTCCCCATGATAAACGGGAAAAAACCAAACTCGCCTTTGAGCGGTTTCCAGCTTTCACCAGTCAAAAGGCTCCAGATCGATTGCTGGTCCAATATCGGAACCGACTTGTAATACAAACTGATGCCAATGACCACCGCGAACAACAGTGATAATAGTGTCAGGATAAGCATGGAGCGATGTATTAAAAACTCCCTTATCCGACGGTATCTGTTGTATCGAATTGTATCCATAAATGTTTATTTATAAAGGCCAACTTCTATCAAAACCTAAACCTGACAGGCTTCACATCCTGTCAGGTTTGATATTGTTGGCATGAAACCTACGAGTCCGGTATTTACTTTTTTTGCTATTTAATTTTTTCCAATCCAGCGGCCAACTTCTCTTTCGATAGGTTGATGTATCCGCTGTCAAAAACATATTTTTGTCCGTCAGTTAACGACCATCTAATAAATTCGACCAACTCCTTCTTTACCGGTTTACCGGAAGTCATGAAATAGAGGTCGCGCGCAGGCGGGGAAGGATATTTGCCTGATGCTATGGCATTGACAATATCATCCAGCGTTTTATAAAAATCTTCATCCGGATCAATCTTACCGTTATTATTAATGTCCAGCGGAATCACTTTGACTCCGGGGTTCGGTTGTTTGGTCTTCGCGTCATAGGCATAACCAATGTTGTTGTAGGCAATCCCGGACGGATCTTTAGTTACCGCCAAAGCCAGTCCAGGGTCGCCAAAAACTCCCACACCAAGCAAGTCCTCCTGCTTTTTGCCAAGGTACTTTGCCCAGGTTTCACCTGCGCCGCAAGCATCTGAACGTGTATAAATACGGATAGGGACTGCACTTTTTGTTCCGATGGCCTCTCCCCAGGTTTTGATTTTACCGGTAATGAAAATGTTGATGGCCGCATCGCGCTTCAAGCCGATGGTAAGAATATCTTTGAGATTAGGGTTGGCAGCGCTGATAGTTGGAACCACAGCATCTTTGGTAACTGCAATGCCAAAAGCGCCTTTTTTCACTTCCTCAGGACTAATTTCTCTCGAGACCAAACCGATATCGACCATTTTGGCCAAAGCATCGGTCATTCCTTTGCCTGCGCCACCTGCCGAAATATCAAATTTTACCCCCGGATGGATTTTTTTGAATTCTTCGGCCCATTTTACCGTGAGCGGATAAAGTGCAAATGCCCCTGAAATACTGATGTTCCCCTTTAATTCCTCTTTTGTTTGAGAAATTGCTTTTCCCGAGGAAAGAGAAACGACCAACAGGATAGCGAATAAGTAAGATGTAATTTTCTTCATTGTATGTATTGTTGTGATTAACTTGTTAGAAACCTATCTGTGCCTGAATGGAAGCAACATTGTTGTTGATATTAGGCCCCTCTTCTTGTTTGAAAGAGTAGTTGAACTGAATGCGGGTGTTGGCATTGAAGTTGAAATTCGTACCTAAAACAATCCATGTCGAACCATTTTTGGCCACAGCTTTGTCGGGATTGTAAAAATCATATTTGGTCAGTATCTCTAGTTTCTTATTCAGAAAATAATAACCACCCTGAATGTAATAGCCTTCCCGGTTAACCTGATCATCTTTCCCATGTATGTATTCTCCCCGAACGGCTAGGTTATTCATGTCATAGCTCAGATCAAAGCCGTAACGGTTGCGGTCGACCGATTTAGCGGCAGCGTATGGAGTAGTTACAACACCATTTGTCTTTACCTCCTTCACTTCCGGTACAAAACGAGAGCCGTTATACAAGGCGGCGCTAAGGTCGAGTCCTGCTATCGGATGAAAGATTAGCCGGGTGGCCATGTCTTTATTTCCATTGTTATCGGTGGTATTAATACCAGAACCATTATAAAATCCCAAACGATAATCAACAACAGGTCGATCTTTCAGTTTCAGGATAGTGCCACCCAGTTGAATACCTATATCCCGCCCATTCTGGTTACCACCAACATCTTTCCCTCTGGCGACCAAAGCCTCTACTGCCTGTGAACGGTCTATCATCTCCAGTTTATTAGAACTCGTCAGATTTTCGAGTGAGAATGGAATCTTTGCCTGACCAATGGTGAAATTCAGATAATCATTCACTTTCAGTTCTGCATAAGCATCGATCAATTTCGGCGCTCCGGCAAGGTCGAACTGGACCCTATAACTCCAATAGGGAGAGATATTTCCTTTGACATCTAGCCTTGCTCGGCGAATGTCAAAACCGTCGGTTTTACCCTTCTCTTCAAATGACTGGTAACGCACCTGAGTATATCCGGCGATTGTGATTTTCTTACCTGCATTAATTGGAAACGATTTTACTTTAGCCAAATTTGCCTGGGCACCAATGGCCGCTTCGGCACGAATTGAATCGGCATCCTTCTGTGAAATAAGGTTCTTCTGAACCAATAAGTTCAAAACATCATCGGTTGATTGCGATTTCGCAATGGAAACTAAGCCTGCTAAAATTGCTATTAAAAAAAATGTTTTCTTCACTTCTCTATCTTATCTATTGATTTACTGTATATTTTTTGAAGTCCTTACGGACAATTTCTAACGTTGAACCGGAGAGTCAAAAATACATCCTCTATTCATGCTTGAGGATAATCTTTCAATTAGATAATTCACGACTGAAAATGAAATTTAATAGTACAAACCATTAAATATTTCATGTTTCTCTGAATTTGGTTTTGTTGTGTTGCTTTTATCTACGGTCGTATCGAATTACTTTCTTTTCCCATGCTCAATATTTGACGGATCAAAATTCGGTGAAATCAATAACTATATAAATCCCATGTTTATGGTATTTTTCATGCCATAAACAGGTCAGATTTTAAATATGATACTCATTATTGCCAATCCACACTGCTCTAATAGTGTATCTAATTAATTCGGAAACACTGGATATCATCAACTTTCCAAAAATGTTATTTCTGTAGGTATCACAGGATGAAAGCTCACATTTTTCTGACTTTCAATCACTCTGGTAGATAAACCCCCGGTAATTAGACGTACTATCTTGATCTCTGAACAAGTCAGTTGGATCGTTTTTTCTATCCTTAATTTATGCTGAAGCTCATCTATAGAAGAATTGTTCGTGCCTAATGGTCAAATAAATATGAATAAATTTTCAATTATATCGATAATGCCTATTGATATGGTGTATATTTGTATGAATCATGATAGATACAATTATTAAATTTTTAATGAAATAGAATTCATTATCTCATTTATCCGTTACTATTCAACTATGTTATTCAGTGAAACCAAACAAGAGTATTCCTGGTTTAAGCGAATCTCTTCGCAATTCATTCCCGATAAAGACTTTGATAAGTTGGAGAAAACCTCAGTTAAGCTTACCTTTAAAAAAGGCGAAACGATTTTGAAGCAAGGAGTTATGCCTACCTATATCGTTTACCTCGAAAAAGGTATTGTTAAGTTTAATTACGAAAATGAATCCAATAAAAACCTGATCCTTACCATTGTCTCTGCTCCGAAGATACTGGGAGGTGCCAACCTGTTTTACAAAGACAACAATCTGTTTTCCATCATTGCAGTCGAAAATTGCGAGGTTGTAATGATAGATGCCAAGGTTCTGGAACAGGTATTGATGGAGAATTCGAAGTTCGCCATGATGATGTTTCAAGTAGCATCCGAAATGTTTAAAACGTCCGTCATTAACTTCATAAGCCTGGCCCACAAGCAGAAAGAGGGCCGGATCGCCGATATTATTATGTATCTCTCTGCTGAAGTTTATCATAGTACTTCATTCCTTCTTTCTCTTACCAGGAAGGAAGTTGCCGAATTTGCAGGTTGTTCCACTGAAAACGTGATTATGACCTTGTCGAAATGGCAAAATGAGAAAATTATCTTTTTGGATGGGAAAACCATTGAGATTAAAGAGATTGACAAATTAAAGCATATAAGTAAAATAGGATAAGCATGTTAACGCAAAAAACAAGATACTCCATGCTTGCCATGGTTAGGTTGGCAAAAGAATTTGGCAAGGGGACTTTGATGATCAATGAAATTGCCGAAAGTGAAAAAATCCCCAAGCGATTTCTTGAATCTATCCTGCTAGAGCTCAAAAACAATGGGTATTTGAGTTCCAAACTGGGCAAGAAAGGTGGTTACTATTTAGTGAAAAACCCGAAAGATATCAACCTGTTGGAAATAGTCAGGCTCTTCGAAGGAAGCATTGCCATGCTGAAATGCACTTCCGAAAGGTTTTATGAACCCTGCGAACATTGCAAGGACGAGGAAAATTGCTCGATCCGTGGAACATTTAAAGACATACGTGAGTACACCTTCAACAAGCTGGCAGCAACTTCATTGCAAATGCTGGTACAGGAGTAACCTAATCATGGGAATGCACAAATTGTTTCGTTGTATTAAATTTACACAAATTTATTACTTTTAACAGTTTTTAATCCTTGCTGCAACATGATCCGGCTCCGGAAATTGATACTAATTTTTCTATTAGGCGCCATTCAACTGTTCTGTTTTGGAAGTGATTTTTCATTTTTAAAACTTTCGGTCGAAAATGGACTTTCAAACAATCTGGTCAAAGCAATTTATAAAGATTCTTTCGGCTTTATATGGTTTGGAACTTTGGAAGGCCTTGACAGGTATGATGGTGTTGAGATCAGGCCCTATTCATTAAAATTCCCAGAGGCTGTCGAGAATGTATTTGCCATTACGGAAGATTATAAAAAACACCTATGGGTTGGCACTGCAACAGGATTGTTCAGGTACGACAACAAAACCGATAAGTTTGACAGAATCAACATCGACAGCGCCAACATTACTGTTCAGGCGTTGGCAATGATGCCTGACAGTAACCTTTGCGTGGGTACGACAAACGGTTTGTATCTGGTCAACACCAAAACCAGACAAACCGAACATCTTCTTTTTACTGAATTAGCGAACCGCAAAGCAAACATTGTCACCGGAGTTTTTCCGGACAATCATGGCAATTGCTGGCTATCAACACTTTCAGGACTTATCAGATATTCAACCGACACCAAAAAAAGTGATATTTTTCTGAACCGTACAATTTCAACAGATGCAACAAGCTCATTTACATCTATTTGTAGTATCGGTAACAAAATCTATCTGGGAACAAGTAACATGGGAATTGTTGAATTCGATCTGTCGACAAAACTCTTCTCAGAAGGAATAAATATCGATAACAAGATTATCCTGACTTTAAGCAGCGACAAGAAAGAACGTCTTTTTGTCGGCACAGACGGAGGTGGACTAAAAGTTATCAACATCAAAACCAGACAAGTCGAAAGCATAGAAAATCAAGAGAATAACAGTTCTTCAATCAGTTCAAATTCGATTTATTCGTTTTATCTTGATGAGAATAACAGATACTGGGTGGGGACTTATTCGGGGGGAGTCAATTACTCCAAAAGTATCACAGGGAATTTCAGGTTGCATCCGGTTACCAGTTATCCGGAGGCGAACAAAAGCATCCGTTCCTTCTATTTTGCGCCGGACGGGAGCCAATATTTCGGTACCCGGAATGGATTTATCCAAATCAATAAAAATGGAGCTGCCAAATTCTATCAGGTAAACCCTAACGACAAAAATGGATTGAGATCCAACATCATACTTTCAGTCTATCCTTACATGGGTGATATACTCATTGGTACTTATGGGGGTGGAATCAGCAAGTTTTCACTGTCCGAGCAAAAAATCAAGCCTTTTCTGGATTCAGAAACATTCAAACAGGGAAACACCTATGGGTTTGAAACCGATAAGAATGGAAATCTCTGGATAGCGACTTTTAATGGCATATACAGATATTCGCCAGTTGACAAGAGCATTACCAATTTTAACAAACAAAACAGCCCCCTCAAATCTGACGAAATTTTCTCCATTACTTTTGATTCCAAAGGCCGATTGTGGATTGGAACGATGTCTGGCGCATGTGTGATGGTATTTACAGGGGAAAAACTCACAAAAATCGATTTGCCTGTGGCCGCTGAAAATAGCTTCAAGACCAATTATATATACGAAGACCAGGCCGACAATATCTGGATTTGTATTGAAAGAGGCGGACTGATCATGCTGGACCAGGATCTGTCAACATGTAAAAACTATCACGACACCGACGGATTACCAGACAATTCGATATGCGCAATTGCAGAAAGCAGTACCGGTGAGTACTGGATCAGCACTTTAAAAGGTTTTTGCAGGTTCTCCTCTCAACTTCAGAAATTCACCAAATTCACGATGTCCGACGGACTTCCAAGCCTTGTTTTCACCCCTGCAGCTGCCTTTCTTTCTCAAAACGGAACGCTCTATTTTGGCAACGAAAAAGGGCTTGTTTATTTTACTCCTGCCGATGCATCAGAATCATCCCTGAAATCAAGGATACGGCTGACCGACTTTTTCCTGTTTGGCAAGAGTGTGGCCCCGGGGCCAAAATCGGTGTTAAGCCAGACTGTTGAATCCATTGATGGGATCGATCTGAATGATCGTTCGAACAGCATAGGATTTCGTTTTGTTGCCCTTAATTACATCAATCCGGTCGACAACAATTATCAGTATAAGTTGATTGGATATGATAAGGAATGGCAAAGTACCGGCAGCATTAATACCGCCTTTTACGAAAAACTTAGTCCTGGGGAATACATTTTTAAAGTAAAGACCTACAATGAACCCAATGAGAATTCCCAGGATAATGTTCAAATAAAAATATCAATTCACTATTCATTCTTCAAATCCCCCCTGTTTTGGGGATTTCTCCTTCTGCTCTCCCTGTCTGGTGCTTTTGTCATGATCAGGTACATCAAAATGCTTCAAAGCAAGGGAAGAAGGTTCATTGAGATGATGCCCCAGAAGATGGAAAAGTACAAAGGTTCTAAAATCCCTGAAAGCCAAAGTAAGTCGATCATCAATGAGATGAAAAAGTACATGGAAGATGAAAAACCATACCTGAATGCAGAATTTAAGCTGGGTGACCTGGCTTCTGAAATTAACTATCCTCTTCATGAAATATCGCGGGTCCTGAATCAGAACCTCAACCAAAGCTTTCCCGATTTTGTAAACAAATACCGGGTGGAAGAGGTGATCAAACGAATGAAAGACAAAACATACGCCAGGTATACTTTTTTCGCGATCGCACAACAGTGTGGTTTTAACTCCAAAACCTCCTTCTATCGCATTTTCAAAAAGCAGACTGGTAAAACTCCGGCAGATTTCATCAAGGAACTAAACCAATCCTAAAAACATCACCGGAGAGACCGTATATACTATCTTCACTCATTTACACTATTTCTTATCCCACCAAAATATTCCGTCGATTTTTCCTGTTTTCAGGTGTTAAATATGAAATGGGGCAACCCTTTATTTCCATAATCTTTGATTTATGTGTTAATTATTTAATATTCAATGATTTATGCAACAATCCATTTGAGTACCAATTTATAAAATGGCACTAATTTTACATCTGTTAACAATTGACATATCAAATTTTAACATTAATTTCACTATTGCAAACAAACTAATCGGCTCACTCAGATGTGAAGTCTAGAAAACGGACATTCTTTTCGAGTATTCTTTATCTTAAATTATTGTATTTTTAGTGTAAAAAGTACTAAATCCATGAACATTTAGGATTTTGACTATAGCTAAGCTGACGACGATTTTCATTAAAGGTTACTGTTACTCTTAATTCTAGCTAAGGTTTCTTATACCATTTCTCATTAAAGGTCGCAATTACTCTTATTTCTAACGAAGGTCTCTTACACTCTATTTTATTAAAGGTTCAATTTACTCTTATTTATTAAAGGTTCAATTCACTCTTATTTTTATTTACTAATCCAATTATTTAAATGCCTATGAAAAAAAATCCGACATTCCTACCTGGAGAAAAACAGATCAAAGCCCTCAATTCTTTTTAACTAATCTTAAAGTTTACAAATTTATGAAACAAGAAAATCAGACTTTAATACCTAAAGGAAAATGGATCAAGTTGTTATTATCTATGATGCTCATTTTGGTATTGATGACAGGGATGGCTTTTGCGCAACAAAAGTCCATTTCCGGTAAAGTAACCGATGAGAGTGGAACACCTACTCCCGGGGTTACAGTTGTTGTAAAAGGTACTACCATCGGAACAATTACCGATGTTGATGGAAAGTACAGTCTCAAAGTTCCTGCAAATGCAGTGAGTTTGAGTTTTTCTTTTATTGGGATGACCTCTGTGGAAATCAAGGTCGGACAGAACAGTGTGATCAACGCTATCATGAAAACTGAAACAACTGGTCTGGATGAAGTTGTAGTAGTCGGTTATGGTACACAGAAACGTGCAAATGTAGTTGGCGCAGTTGCCTCTGTTGACGGTGAAAAACTGCAGTCTATTCCAGCGATGAACGTTTCCAATGCCATTTCCGGACTTATCCCGGGAGCAACTGTTATTCAGACGACAGGTGAGCCAGGTCAGGGAAGTCCCCGAATCCTGGTTCGCGGTAGAAGCACAGTAAACTCCGACGGTAGCCGTATGTCCAATAGATCAGAAACAGCGCCATTGGTTGTAATAGATGGTGTTCCGGGACGTTCCATGGATGAAATTGATCCAGCTGATGTGGCCAGTCTTTCTGTATTGAAAGATGCTTCAGCCGCAATTTACGGGGCTTCGGCTGCCAATGGTGTAATCCTTATCACAACGAAATCGGGAAAAGATGGCAAACCACGATTGAATTATCAATTTTATGAAGGTTTCATGACCCCAACCGTGCTGCCACAAGTTACCGATGCTGCCGAATACGCTACCATGCTTTCGGAATACCAGGTAGCCCAAGGTAAAGCCCGCAAGTATACGGATGCTGATATTGCTCTTTTTGCCAACGGGAAAGACAAATGGGAACACCCCAACACCAACTGGTATGCTGACCTTATAAAAGACTGGACCACTACCACAAGGCATAATATCACCCTCGACGGTGGTGCCAATGGAATGAAATACTATGTCTCCTTCGGATATAAAACTGACGATGCTTTTTATAAAGCCTCATCGACCAAATACAAACAATATAACATTAGGGCAAAACTGGATATGCCGGTTACCAGTTGGCTGAAGACCGGCGTTGAATTGGCCGGCTTTTTAAATAACAGAATATATCCCTACAAGAGTGCCGATGCTATTGTTGGTCAGTCAACCCGTCTGCTTCCTACCAACTGGTCTTTCTGGCCAACCGGCGAACCCGGTCCTGACATTGAGTATGGTGATAATCCGGTTGAAACTTCCACCTTAAGCGCTGGAAAGAATGACCAGAAAACTTACAGGATGTTAAGTACTTTTAATGCAACAATAACGGTTCCATTCATTAAAGGGCTCTCCTTCTCTGGTAGTTACAACTACGACCTCACCAACTATTACAACAAGGCATTCTATCAACCATGGACCCTGTATTATCCAAACTGGTCTCAGGCGACAAGAGGTACTGACGGATATATTACTGCGATGCCTTTAACACCGACTTTGAGAGGACTGTCATCTCCTCAGAACAACGAGACATATAACAGGACCGTCAATCAAACAATCTCGATCAATGCCAATTATGAGAAAAAATTTGGTGACCATAACATCACTTTGTTTGGTGGTTTCGAACAGTATCAAAGCGACTATAACCAATTTTACGCGTTTCGTCAATACTACATTTCGCCGGTTATTCAAACCATGGATGCAGGTAACGCCAAAGACCAGAACATTACCGGAACGGCTTCAATTTATGGACGTAAATCGTGGCTTGGTCGTGCTCACTACGATTATAAAGGAAAATACCTCGCAGAAGTACTTTTTCGCGCTGACGGTTCACTTAAATTCCCAACAACCAAACGTTGGGGTTACTTCCCAGGTTTGATGCTTGGATGGCGTGCATCTGAAGAGAGTTTCTGGAAAGCCAACCTGTCGTTTGTCAACTATTTTAAACTCAGGGCATCCTTCGGTATGATGGGTATGGACCCAACTTCTCCTTTCCAGTTTATGGATAAATATGGTATTGGTACAGGGATGACATTTGGCACAAGCGGCGCTATTCAGACCGTAGTTGGCCCTCCCTCCATTGCCAATCCAAATATTACATGGGAAACACAGAAGACCTATAACTTTGGTTTTGATTCAAAATTCATGAAGGATCAATTTCATTTGAATGCCGAGTTTTTCTATAGCAAAAGGGAGAATATTTTGGCATCCAAAGATGCTTCTATTCCTAACTTTACTGGTTTGTCGCTTCCTGCGCAAAACATTGGGATAGTTGATAACCGCGGATTTGAACTTGAAGCCGGGTATCATAAAATGCTCAACAAAGATCTTCGCCTTGATGTTATTGCAAACTACAGCTTTAACCACAACACTGTTGTTTTCACGGATGAGCCCAAGAGGGTACAACCATGGCAACAACTTACTGGTCACTCTTATGGCGCTTGGTTGATGTACGATGCAATTGGAATTTTCAAAGACCAGGCACAGATTGATGCAACACCACACGTTACCGGGGCAAAACCGGGTGATGTAATTTTCAGGGACGTATCGGGCGATGGCCAGATCACAGGCGATGACCAGATTCTGATTGACAAGGTTGATGCGCCTGAAATTTTTTACGGTGGTACCATCTCTTTGGCTTATAAAGCACTCACCCTTACTATGCAGATACAAGGTCAGGGCGAATTCCTGAAAAACAGCCAATACGACAATCGCCGCGGGGAAGCCGGAAACTACTACCAATGGCAATATGACAATCGATGGACACCGACCAACACAGTTACCAACATTGCGAGGGCATACAACCGTGATGACCTTTACTGGTCGCCGGATGTTCGCAGGAGTACCTACTGGATGGATAATACCGCCTACTGCCGATTGAAAAATGTGGTATTGAACTTTGCAATTCCGACAAAATATTATGCAAAAGCCGGTATTTCCAAGGCTAGTATCTATTTTACGGGCAACAACCTTGCATTGCTCTACACAGCCACTAAAAAATGGGATCCGGAAACCAACAACCCGGGCGTATATCCTACCATGAAAACATTTGCCATTGGCGCTAACATTACTTTCTAATAATTTTTATAATATATAAACAGTTAGAATATGAAAAAAATATTTTTAAATATAACGGCAATAGCAATTCTGCTGCTCAGCTTGACAGCCTGCAAAGAAAATGTGCTTGACAAGAAGGCTGTTGATACATTTAATGAACAACTTGTATTCTCAGATATCAACGTTGTGAATGCATACCTGGGCAAATGCTACGACAGGATGGGTGGGAACACCGATGCCGGAATTTTAGGCGCCCGCGAAGATCTCTTGAGTTCCGGTACTGACCAGTTACTTTGTATCCACCGTCCCGCGAACTACGTCATGTTAAAAGGGACAATGAGCCCTGACCAACTTGGATTTTTTGTAAATAATGGTTATGGTGGTTACCTTCGCTGGAACAACCTTTACACAAATATTCAGGATATTAACAGGATTCTCGCCGCTATCGAAACGGTTCCTATTACAACACAGGGAGCGCTGAAAAAACAGATGATTGGAGAAGCCTATTTTATCAGAGCATTCGAATATGCAACAATATTGATGGTGTATGGAGGTGCAGTGCTTAATGATAAACCTTATAAGCTTGATGATGATTTCAGTAAGGCTACAAGGTCGACCATGCAACAAACTCTTGATTTTGTGCTGAAAGATATTCAAAGCGCTATTGACAATTTACCGGCATCCGGAATTGAACAGGGACGTGCCACCCGTGCCGCTGCAGCGGCTTTAAAATCAAGGGTCCTGCTTTTCTGTGCAAGTAAATTGACAAACGGCGGTTGGACCGAACAGGCGTCCAATACGTTGATTTCATTTCCTTCCGGCAGTCAGGCTGGTCTATTGACAAAGGCCCGGGATGCAGCCAAGGATGTAATGGATGGCAAATACGGTACATTCTCCCTGGTAGGAACCACAAGCGAACCTCCTTCACCGCTTTCCGCCGCCGATGTTCAAAAATATACTGACAATTATGCCGGTATTTTCAATCAAAAGGCAGCATGGAATAGTGAGACCATTTGGGGTATTCAGTTTCCCCTGACAGGAGGTAACGTCAACAATGCCAACCTTTGGTATGGCCCAAACGGTTATCACAACTGGGGCAACAACGACCCGACAGAGGCATCGGTCAGAAGATTCGAAATGGCCGATGGTTCCAAATTCCAGTGGGACAAATATAATCCTGGGAATATGGATGTACGTACCGCAACTACTGCCGAACTGGCTGCTGATCCAAATCGTAATCCATACAATGGTCGTGAACCTCGTTTTTATGCCTGTATTCTTTATGACGGTGCTCCATGGCAGCAAAGACCTACAGATGCAGCCGGATTGGAACCTGAAAACAAAATTCAAACCAGTTATTTCTATAAAGCTGTTGGAGATGCGAATCCTTATAAAAGCGGGCTCGATACACGCGCCAGTTTGATAGAGGCATGGAATGGTCAAAAGACCGGCTACAACATCAGAAAATTGCTGGATCCAACAACAGCAGGCCAGTATTTCAGAAATACCAATACTTGGGTAGAATTCAGGTATGCTGAGATTTTGATGAACTATGCCGAGGCTTGTATTGAACTGGGTGGCGCAGACCTTCAGAAAGGTATTGATGCCATGAATATGGTCAGGAGGCGTGCAGGATTGCCAGGAAGGGTAACTACCGACCAGGCTGCTGCCCGCCAATTTGTCCGCGACGAAAGAAATATCGAGTTTTTTGCTGAAGGACACCGCTTCTTCGATATTCGTCGCTGGATGATTATGGAACAGGTTATTGAACCCGTTTTCGGCATGAGGGTTGAACACTATGATACCGGCTTCCACAAATGGATCTACAACAAAGCCGATAAAGCCGACGACAGAATGTTTACAGATAAAAAATTCTACTGGGTTCCACTTTCCCGCGACGAAATGAACAAAGCGCCACAAATGGTTCAAAATCCTGGTTATCAATGAAATAAATAGAAATGTTTCATGAAACATCCCTACATTTGATCCAATTAAGAACAAGAATGAGAGGGCATCTAATAAGGATGCCCTCTTCCTCAAAAATGTGAATAATAAGAATAGTCTTAACTGAATAAAATACAAAAGGATTCATCATATACCTGCAACAGGCTTATTGATACTACTTCTTGCTGTTTTTCGGCAGTAGTTTAGAATTAATTCTCTCAGTGGTCTTAAGAAATATTAAATATATCAGAAACTATCAATCAATTCATAACAATCTAATAATCTGCAGAATGAAACGGTCATGCATATTTTCATTCCTTGTGTTGCTCATGAATTATACCTTTTCACAAGAGGCAAAAATCCCCTCTGAGATAGAAAATCCTGAATGCCTGGGTATCAACAAAGAACCTTATCACGCCACTTTAATGCCATATGCCAACTTGCAGGAGGCATTGGTTGCCAAACGGCATTCATCATCGCTTTGCCGTAGTTTGAACGGTCAGTGGAAATTCAACTGGGTCCCTCGCCCGGAACAGCGTCCGGTTGATTTTTACAAGCCTGATTTTGATGTATCAGCATGGAAAGAAATTCCGGTGCCCGCCAATTGGGAAGTACAAGGATATGGTACCCCTTTTTACCGTAATGCGGGTTATACTATCAAAAAAGATTTTCCGCATGTCATGAGCGAACCGGAAGAAAAATATACAGCCTTCAAGGAAAGAAACCCTGTGGGCAGCTACCGTCGGGAGTTTGATGTTCCGGCAGAATGGGCCGGTCGCCGCAATTTTATTTCGTTCGATGGAGTGGATTGCGCTTTCTTTCTGTGGATAAACGGCGAAAAAGTAGGTTTCAGCGTAAACAGTCGTAACGCTGCCGATTTTGACCTGACAAAATATTTGAAGACCGGTAAAAACATGATTGCCGTTGAGGTGTATCAATACAGTTCGGGTACCTGGTTAGAAGATCAGGATATGTTTCGTTTACATGGGATATTTCGCAATGTTACGCTCTGGAGCGCTCCCCAGGTCCACATTCGTGATTTTTTTGTAAAACAAGATTTTGACAAGGACTACAAAGATGCAACCATAGAAGTATTGGCAAAAATAAAAAACTACGGCGATAAATCAGCCAAAGCCCAAACCCTCACTGCTACACTTTACGATAAAAGCGGAAAAGAGATAGCCAAAGCAAGTGCAATGTCGAAAGGTATCAACCCGAAACAGGAAGAGGCGCTGAATGTAAAATTTCAGGTTACCAACCCCGAAAAATGGAGTGCCGAAACACCAAATCTGTACACCCTCGTTGTAACCAATTCTGAAGGCGAGATTTTATCTTCAAAAGTAGGTTTCCGTAAGATCGAAATCAAAGGCCGTATCTTCACGGTAAACGGTGTGCCCATCAAATTGAAAGGAGTAAACCGTCACGAACACTGGTCGGATGTAGGCCATGCGGTCACCGAAGAGCAAATGATCCGCGACCTGGAAGTTATCAAACAAGGGAATTGTAACCATGTCCGTACCTGCCATTATTCCGATGATCCGCGCTGGTACGAGTTGTGCGACGAGTGGGGTATCTGGTTGGTTGCTGAAGCCAATGCAGAGTGCCACGGTTATGATGGCCGTTTTGACGAAGAGCCTACCATGAAGGCTGCAATTATTGACCGGAATGTAGCCAACGTAGAAAATTTTAAGAACCACCCTTCAGTTATTATCTGGTCTCTTGGAAACGAGTGCGGTCGCGTTGGCTCTAATTTCGTTGCGGCGCAAGCAGCCATCAAAGCCATAGACCCTACCCGGTTTGTTCATTACGAACGTTTCGGCATAGGGAAAAACAATCCATCGGATTTCGACGGCAAAATGTACGGGGTTCCTGATGATTTTGCCAAAATTGCCCAAAACAAAGAGCTGACCAAACCCTTCTACATTTGCGAATTTGCACACGCGATGTTCAATTCAATGGGGTCGTTGGAAGAATACTCCAATGTGTTTGACAATAATCCTGAAATTGTAGGTGGCGCTATTTGGGAGTACCAGGATCAGGCATTGTGGAACAAGCGTGACCCGAAGCATCCAATATTGGCTTACGGGGGTGGTTTTGGCGAATATCCCAACAACCACTATTTTATTCACAAAGGTGTGGTGGCCTGGGATAGAAAAACTATTAAACCGCACTATCCGGAAATGAAAAAGGCATTTCAGTGGATTGGTACAGAGTTAATTGATCCGGCATTTGGAACTATAAAAATCAAGAATAAATTTCAGTTCATCTCGCTGGAAGGTTTCGATGCGTCATGGAGCCTGACCGAAAATGGACAGGAAATTGACAAAGGAGCCATATCTCTTCCAAGAATAAATGCCTTTAGGGAAGGCCGGGCAAATATCCCATATAAGATTGTGCATCCTAAAGCTGGGGCAGAGTATTTTCTCCGTGTTTCATATACGCAAAAAGAAAAAACCCTCTGGGCCGACAAAGGTTTTGAGGTTGCTTCCATGCAATTTAAACTCCCCGTCAGCGCTCCTCCTGTTGTTGAAGCCAACGTTGCACAAACAGTAAAACTGACCCAGGACGTACAATCGATAATAATTTCAGGTAACTGGTTCTCGGTAGGTTTCGATAAGAAAACCGGTTTGATGAACCAGTTAATTCAAAACGGGACCAATCTTTTGACTGCTGATGGTTCGCCCAAACTGCATTTGTGGAGGGCCGCTCACAGAAACGATGACGACTGGGCTTACAATGCCTGGAACAAATTTGGTGTAAATAGTCTAACCTATAGCTTGGTTGATTTAAAGGTAGAACAGTTGGATAACAGTTCAGTAAAAGTGGTTTCAATCATAAAAGCTGACGGGAAAGAGGGATTTGGCGCCTATCATACGGCAAGTTATCTGGTAAAAGGCAATGGTTCGGTAAAGGTTGATAATCAACTCCAATTTGTCGGATTGCGGATCAATCTTGCCCGAATTGGCGTGCGCATGTTGCTGAATAAGAGGCTTGACCGCATGACCTATTTTGGACGTGGGCCAATAGAAAACTATTCTGACCGCAAAAGTGGTTCTGACGTAGGTGTATACGAATTAGGCGTGAATGAACAATACGAATATGAAAAGCCAATGGAACGCGGAAACCACGAAGAGGTGAGATGGGCGAAATTAAGCGGCAAGGAAATGCCCGCCATGTCGGTACAAGCAGATGAAAATTTAATGCAGATTTCTGCCCTGCCCCACACCGACGAGCAAATGTATCCGGTAGAGTATAAAATAGACCTACCTGCCTCTGCGGCAACTGTTCTTTGTATTTCTACGAAAACCTTAGGTGTAGGTTCGGCAAGTTGCGGCCCCCGGCCACTCGAAAAATATCAGATTTTTTCCGATCCTGCTTCATTTACATATACCATCAGGTTAACTCATTAGCAATGCTTATAAAAATCCCGTTCATGCAAAGTAAAGCTTAGGTTTTACATTTACAATATCATTATAATGAAGTCTATCAATTATTTAACAAGATTATACCTGATATTTTTAGGCATATTGGCAATAACTGAGACAATTGCCGGGTCCACAGAAAAACATGCTAAACTGGATAGCATTAAACCCTGCGAAATCTGGCCCGATACTGATGGCAATCACATCCAGGCCCATGGTGGAGGAATCATTAAAATAAAGAAAACCTATTTCTGGTACGGTGAACAGCGTGGCAAGGGACTCGATCCCAAATACCGCTACGTGAGTTGCTACTCCTCCAAAGACCTTTTGAACTGGAAATTCAGAGGTAATGTGGTAAAGATGCTGCCGCCCGACTCCATTTCTGACAAATGGGTACTCGAGCGTCCAAAAGTTTTCTACAACAGCAGGACAAAAAAATATGTCATGTATTTCCACCTCGATGACAGAGGTTACAAAGTTGCCGAGGTTGGAGTTGCCACGTGTGATAAACCAGACGGGGAGTTCAAATATGTAAGGAGGTTCCGTCCGCTGGGTCACGAAAGCCGTGATATTGGCCAGTTTATCGATGATGATGGTACGGCTTACCTTGTTTTTGAGGATCGTCCCTATGGCTTCCGCATCGCCAGACTCTCAAAAGATTACATGGACGTCGAAAAGGAGATGACACTTGTGAAAGCGCACATGGAAGGGGGCGCCATTGTCCATTACAACGGATTGTACTATTCAATTGGCTCTGCCCTGACTGGCTGGAATGCAAATCCCAACAAATACTCCACAGCGCCTACCCTTGAAGGCCCCTGGACAGAATTCAAAGACATTGCTCCCGTGGCCACCAATACCTATGGTTCACAATCCACCATGCTGATCAAGGTAGTTGGTACGAAAAAAACTACCGTGATATTCATGGGAGATATATGGAAGCCACGGACCCAGTACGATTCGAGATACCTCTGGATGCCATTGGAGATCGGTGATGGAAAATTGTGGTTACCTGAGCCCAAACCCTGGAAATTAAATATCAAGACAGGAGAAGCAACCTTTGGTAAACAAAAACAATAGATTGATTATGGAATTCCTGGATTTTCCGGATTCCCCCAATCCCATTCCTGAAAATATCATGACCGTTCTGAATACCGGTGGCAAAAGGATTACTTCCAACCAATATTCTGTGATAGAATGGAAGTGTATCAGTTAATACTATTTTTCAGCCAACATTTGGTTGATCAGCCCGTTAAATTCTGTTTTAAACTCCTCATAGAATTTCCCGGTAGCGGGTCCGCTGAATCCGGAATGAACCTTTCTGACATTTCCTTTCTTGTCGATAAAAATCGTAGTTGGGAATGAGGCAATGCTGTTCAGGGCAGGCAGCGCTTTGGATGCGTTGTCTTTGCCCGATTGCCCGGCGACCAGAATTTCATATTGAATGCCCAAACGCGTTTTCAGGTTGGTTAGAGTCTTTTTAGCCGCTTCAAAATCACCATTCCGCTCAAAACCCAGGCCAATGATCTCAACTCCGCGTTGCTTGTTCTCTTTGTACCACTGGGCTAAAAATGTATTCTCATCAAGGCAGTTTGGGCACCAACTACCCAAAATTGTGACTATCACCACTTTTCCGGTATATCTTGAATCGCTCAGGGCTACCTGCTCACCATTCAAATTTGGGAATGTAAAATTGATGGTACTGTAGCCCTCCTTCAGATAGGTAACCTCGTATGCATCAGGCAACGCAGCCTTTGAATTGCGCACTCCTTTGATTTCAGTTGTTCTCCTGGGAGTTACAAATTCCCCTCTAAAAGTACTGTCTGAAGAAAATTCACCTTTCAACAG
>JBBIUJ010000043.1:0-19337 GCA_037440345.1 Prolixibacter sp. | reverse complement strand
CTTACTAAATTTCTATCGGCAAAGATAGGCTATTTTTACGCCATAATTTATTTTTTCTTGCCGATAACGGCAAGAAAATTTGAACCCGTTCTGAAAAAGGGACATGCTATACCATTGTCTATACCTATCCAACGATCAAAATTTTTGTTTGTAAAATCGATTGATTGTGGCTATTTGAAGCGGGAAAGCGAAGAATCCGGCACCAAAAACAGATCCTGATCCTGTTCGAAAATCACAGCGAAAATTTGAAACTCCATAATACACAGATGCAATTTGAGCATTCGTGAGGGGATTTCCTGCAACAGGGCTTCATGTTGGGTTTCGTCCCTCAACCACACGAAGACTTAGTTATTATGGTTAGTTGTTTTTTAATTCACGGTTAAGGATTTGTATAACTTGCTGACCACAACACCCAATCCAGCTCGGTCTGTTCAAAATTATATTTCTTTGCAAATTCCTTTGACAGATCATTAAATTTACGATATTGACTACTACTGCGATTATATTTTTCAAGTTTGGGATAAATAAATTCATTTAATCCATTGTGATGTACTTCTAACCAAATTGAATAATTGGTTTTATCAAGAAGATATAACATCAATGTTATGAATCCGACATTAAGGCCTTTAATTTTATTTGGTTCTCTGAGCAGCCTATCTAATTTTTCTTCGGCTGAAAAATAATTATCAGATAGAATCTTAAACCATTGATTTATTTTAATCTTATTAATCTCATCTTCTTTAATTATATATTCAGTGTTTGGTGTATTAAGAAGGTTGCCAAACCAAGTGCCTTTATTGAATTTACCATCCATTTTAAATTGATAAGTGCCTGGTTCGATTTTGCCAAACATTTTATATTGATGAGGATAGTTTATGAGCTCTATTACTTTCCTAAGATGTTTTCCGTTGAGATGGCCAATATTCTTTTCTATAATTTCTTTTGCTTCTGCTTCATTATCTATCTTCTTGGGAAGAATATCTCTAAAACTTTTGTAATTCTCCGAGGATTTCAAACTTTCAATCAAATCAAGATTATATTTCATCCCTTCAATACTGTTTTGCTGTGGAAATACATTATGCTTTTCATTGATTCTTTTATTAATAACAGGTTCGTCATATTCAAATAAATGATGAAAAAAATCATCTCCTTTATTTTTAAGAAATTCTTTTAAAAATGAAGAGGTAATTTCCTTCCACGCAATGCCGTGATGATCAAGACTTCTTTGTATATTAGGAGGTACTCTGGTTCCAACCAACATTACTCTTAAGGTTGGATTA
Organism: Prolixibacter sp.; assembly: GCA_037440345.1. Taxonomy (GTDB): domain Bacteria; phylum Bacteroidota; class Bacteroidia; order Bacteroidales; family Prolixibacteraceae; genus CAINVV01. The sequence continues at coordinate 18,057 of JBBIUJ010000043.1, read as the reverse complement.
TCAGCAGATAAAAGCATACCTTCATAAGAAAGAATCTGACCAATATGTTCGTCTTTTATTGGTCCGGCTTTTAGTTCTATGATAAGTTTTCTTTTGAACTTGTCTTCGAATAAAATATCCATTCTTCGACCATAAAGGCTCAATTGGCGGCCAATAAGTATTAAACCTTCTTCAATTAGTTCTGGATATTTACAGATTATGTCTTCAAAATCCTTTTCGAGCATATTAAAGAGTTTTATGAATGAATGAGGTTTTTACAATTTACCATAACGGTTGGCAACTACCTGAAGGGCGGGACTTTTACCAGAAAACTTGATTTGGAAAACTACTGTTTGATTACCCTAAAAACTTTATTTGGAACACGAAACCCCGCCTTTTGAGTAGTTGCTGTTGGCTGCTGTGCCTAATTCTTTTCTGTGAGTTGTCTTGTTTGTTTAATCAATTTTCCATTGAGTTTTTTCAATTTGCTTTCAAGTCGAATTAGTTTAGCACTTTTTAATTCTATAGTGTTAACTCTAGTCAAAACTATTCTGGCTTCCACCGAAAAAGCTTTGAAATCTTTATGTAAAATGTCAATAGAACGGTCAATTTGTTCAACAGCCTTTACTAAATCAGATCCTTTGAGTTCAATGAAGTATGAAATCTCTTTTGTACCATTAAGAAGTAAAAAATCACATTTTGAATATTCATCATTAATTAAACAGCCATCTACATAGTACTTTGACAATTCATCTAAAGAGTCGTTTTCATAAATATACTTGGTCCTAGAACTTTTGTCGCTAAATGTAACAATCTTGTTTTTCTGTTCTGTGAATTCAAAACAGTTTTCATAAGGTTTACAGGCCATATTTTAATCTGTTTCAAATTGGAATAAGTAGTCGAATTCATCATTAATTACACTGGAAACCGAGTCTATTTTCTCTTGCTGAATAATATTTAATTCTTTATCAATTATATCTTTTACCTGTCCATTTGTAACAAGTGCAGCATAAGCTTTTCCTCTGTTTAGCCATAAATTTTTATTTATTTTTTCTGATACCGCTTCTTGATTTTTGGTTCCAATTTTATTTGCAAGGATCAAATTATTTAATGATGCCAAGATATAAGGACTATGAGTCGTAATAATTACTTGTGAATTCTCTATGTTAGACATTAAAGCAATTAAATTTGATATTTCTTTCTGTGCTTCCGGAAATAAGTGCGCTTCAGGTTCTTCTATTACAATGAATACATTTTGTTTTTCTAAAATGATTATGAAAAGTAGAAGAAGTATCCAAAGCGATTCTTGTTGTCCTGATGAAGAAAAACTTAGTTTTACATACTTATTTGTATCGTAAAATATCTTTTCACCATCATTGTCATATTGATATTTGCCCTTTAAAATTTTGCTAATTATTTCTTCAGCAAGTTTTGTTTTATTATAGTCAATATTATATTGAGTCAAAAGACGCCTTTCCTTTATAATGTCAGAAAGAGATTTATTGAAAATAGGTCTGACAATATTAATTTTATCCAAAAAAGATCTCATTAAAAAATCTAGACTTCTAGGATTAACGAATTGCAGTTGGTCTGACAAAGTTGCTAATAAGCTTCGTCCTGCTGGAATGAATATTAATTCCCTATCTTCTTGAAAAACAATATTGCATTTTTCTTTAATGTAAGATATGAATTTTCTTTTTTCGCTATCAATTTGAAGTAAGTCTTTGCTCGTTAATAGAGATGGGTTTCTTTGCCAAAGTGTTTTGGAGAATTCATGAGCTTCACTTATTAAATTTCTAAAAGAATCATTGAATGAATTACTAAACTCAGGGGTTATATACTTGTGATTTGGTTCAATTGTTATTCTTATCCATACAGTTTTCGTATAAAAGTATTTCAAATGAAGTCCATTTAGGTGTGTACTTGCACCAAAATAATCAAGATATTTTTGTCGGATTGATTTTGCATAAGTTCCAACTGACTTTGAGAAATCATTTCTTTCGATTGATTCAATAAAATACTTTACTAAATCATCATTCAATGATTTGAAAAAGAAAATTGTTTTAGCGATTGTACTTTTACCACTTGCTTGTGGTCCAATAAGTATACTAAAGTCTTTGATTTCAAGATTTAGGTCTTTTATCGGTCCAAAATTTCTTATCTCTATTCTTTGCATATATAAAATTTCTATATTCCAAAGTTACTAAATTTTCGTTATGCAATGTCTTTCGCAGCATTGCAGCCAACACTTTTATACGTACCAAACATGCGCCTATACGCCTAAATTGGATGCGTTGAGGCAGGTTTGTTGCATAATTCAGGCACCTTAAACTTACATAATATTTTTTGGATGCCAAAGTTTTGGGGTAGAGAATTGTGTAAGGCCGCCCTGCGTGAGGTGTATGTAACCACATTTATAGTTCCTCATCGGTTTCAGCCCGTCGAACCAAATACCGCCCCTGAAGACCCGAAAGGTTTCCGAAACCTTTCGGGTCTTTTGCTTCCCAGTCCGTGTTGACGAATGGCGTAGCTTTTAAAGATGAAACTGAACCGGGCTGCTAATAATTGTACAGTGAATCGACTGAATGTAAGAACTCCCTGGCAATCTTCAGGTTTTCCTCTTTGGCATCCCACATGGTGATGTGTGCAGAATTTGGAAAAACTTTGTACCGGGAACCGCTTACTTTATCAGCAAAGCTTTTAACAAGTTCAGCCCCTACTTCATCAAATTCCCCGACAGTAAACAGGGTAGGTACTTTGATTTTGGAGAGATCCGAAGTAGCATCATAATTCTTCAGCGTACCGATAATTGTGAATTCACTTGGCCCCTGCATGTAATAATAAATATTGTTGTTGTAAGTTGCCGAGGTGCTATCCATTTCTGCTTTGACAGGTTTTCGGACCAGGTAGAGGCAGGTAAATTGAGTTATGGCTTTGTGATAAAGCGGATCCTCGTATTTCCCCGTAGTCTCTGCCATGACAATAGCCTGCTGCAATGAATCAGGAAGCGTTTTGAGCAGTTTTTTGGCTTGAATTGCATACGCGGGGATATCAAAACAGGCGCTGGCAAATGTCAGCGATGCGACCTTGTCGGGAAAAGCCTTGTAATATTCCAGGGCGAGTATGGTCCCCCAGGAGTGACCCAACAGGTTCCATTGATTGATCCCCAAATGTTTGCGGAGAGAATCCAACTCCGATACAAAATGTTTAATGGTAAACATTGTCGTGTCAGTAATTACCGCTGATTTTCCACCTCCAAGCTGATCATAACGGACAACTTGCCGATCGTTGCCCAGTTCTTCAAATGGTTTCAAACAATAGCTTGATGCGCCTGGACCACCATGAAGCAGGACAACGGGTATGCCCTTCCCAATTCCGGATACGTTGTACCAAATTTTTCCCCCCCGGTACTGACAGATTCCCCTGACCGACCTTCAGCAAAGGATTTTTAATCTTTGCACCCTTGTTGCCAAAACAGGAAATCAGTGCAACACAAATAAAAGCTACTGTAAAAGTCCTTAATACAGGATCGGTAAAATATACTTTTCTCATAGCGAATTATTTTTGATTATACCAAGAAAGATAGCATCTTTTTCCCTAAATATCAATAGGTTTCCACAACCCTGATCGTTTTCTTCAGTCTAATATCAGAAGAAGAGGCGCCCAGCATGATTTGAACCTGATCGAGTTCCACCACAAAGCGGTGTTCGGCCACATTCCAATAGGCAAGCTTACGGTGACGGACAGCGCAAATGCTATCAAGCTGCTTCCCAGGATGAGGCACCTTGGGGAGTTGTGACGGGGAAAACAGAAAAATGATACTTTTACAATTTTTAAACTCAACTAAAAAAGTATATCCAAATTACCGATGACCGATTTCGATAATTTATTTTTAAAGTATCATCAACCGCTTTTCCTTTATACCTTGAAATTTATTGAGGATGAGGCTGAAGCACTTGATCTTGTGCAAGATATATTTATAGCAGTGTGGGAAAAAAGGAAATACCTTGATGCTGATGATCAGGTTAAAGCATATTTGTTTTCTTCAGTAAAAAATAGTTGCCTCAACTATATTAAACACAAGAAAGTTGTAAAAACTTTTGAGCATCACGCGGCGCTTCAGCTTAAAGAGATGGAAGCTGCTTATTACAAATCGGGAGAAACATCATTAATAGAAAAGGAGATATTTCAGAAAATTAGTAGCGCAGTTAACTCATTGCCAGATATATACAAAGAAATAGTCATCCTTAGCAGGTATGAAGGATTGAAAAATAAAGAAATTGCTGTGCGTTTGAATATTTCTGTCAGAACTGTTGAGACACGAATTTTCAGGGCAATTGCCCAGTTGAAAGAGAAGCTTTCAGTACAATCGTTGTTGCTGCTGTTTCTATTCAAGTCGAGACGGTAAGTTCCCGGACTACCAACCGGCCCTCCAAATATTTTTAATAAAAATTGACGTAGTTTTTTGCGTGAAGTTGTTCTTAGGAACATAACGAGAAAGAAGAATTTTTCTAATGAAACCCTCACGAACCAATGTTCACAAAAGGGCATGTAAACAATCCTGAGGGTTCCATACGTACGAGCAGACAATCAGATATTTAACTAAATTATTTACGTGTGAAAGACGAGCCACAAACAGGAAACCTCATAGCCCGATATCTGAACGGAGATTGCACCGAAGTTGAGAAAACGGAATTACTGGAATGGATTAACAGATCTCAGGATAACAGTAAGGAGTATTTACAGATTAAAGATTTATGGGATACTACCAATCATAAAGATTCGAAATCAAGCGAACAATTGGTCGTTTTCTATAAAACACAACTTGAAAAGAGTAAAAGGGCCCGGACCATCCTTATTTACAGAATTGTCGCTGTAGCAGCCATTCTTGTTATTGCCTTGGTCGGCAATGCTTTAATTCCAAATGGAACCGTTGAAGAAGCACATCACCTAAGTGTTTATTCCGTTCCATTAGGTTCGCGTTCCAAACTTGTATTGTTTGATGGAACAGAAGTTAACCTTAATTCCGGCAGCTCCCTGACATATTCAAATGAGTACAACTCAGGTACCCGGTGCGTCACATTGACAGGTGAAGGGTTCTTTAAGGTCAAAGCCGACAAAAAACACCCTTTTATTGTCAATACGGCGGATTTTGAAGTTAAAGCGACGGGTACCCAGTTTAATGTTTGTGCGTATGATAACGATTCGTTCTCAAATACTACGTTGGCAGAAGGGAATGTTGATTTGCGAATGCTTAAGTCAAATCAGACATTTAAGATTGCCCCCGGCGAAAGATTTAAACTAAACCGTTCAGGAGGCAACTATGCTCAGACCACTGTTGATGTTGGATCGGAATTGGCCTGGAAGGACGGAGAATTTGTTTTCAATAGTATTCCTTTTCCTGAATTGGTTAAACGACTTGAACGATGGTATGACGTAAAATTGGTCTGGTCAGGGAAAAAACTTGAATCGTATTCCTATTCAGGAAGATTTAAAAATCAGGAAACAATCTGGCAGGTACTTGACGCTTTAGAAATGACATCACCAATTAGTTATCAAAAATCGACATTCAGGGAATTTAAAATTACATACAAACCAAATAACTAATCTCTTAACAAGATGCCTATGATGAATATTTAAAGAACAAGAGCAGAGAAAAAAGAAGACGAATCGTCGCCACAACTATTCGTCTTCAGAAACAATCAACAAAAATTTATTAATTGTCTTAACATCACAAATGTATGAAAAAAAAATTGATTCACCCGAGCGGTAAGTCTTTCCATGACTTTGATCAAATTTTCCGAATTATGAAACTAGTCACACTAATTCTGTTCGTTGCGATTCTCCAGATTTCGGCAGCAACTTATTCTCAAACAACACTATTAAAAATCTCGGGTCAAAACCTTTCAATAGGGCAGGTCTTCGAAAACATTGAAAAGCAATCGGAATTTTCGTTTTTCTACAATATCAACCAGATCGATCTCTCGAGAAAAGTAGATGTAGAAGCGGATAATCAGGTTGTCAATAAAATTCTCGATGATATTTTATCGGGTACCGATTTGACCTATACCATTAACAACAGATTGATTATTATTCATAAACAAGGCGAAGCTGCTTCGATGGAAGCCGTCTCGCAACAAAGCAGGAAGGTTTCGGGGAAAGTTACAGATAAGGCCGGAGCCTCCCTGCCAGGCGTCTCTGTAGCAATAAAAGGAACCACTACCGGTACAATTACCGATTCAGGCGGTAGTTACTCATTCGCCAGTATCCCGGGAAATGCAGTTTTGCAATTTTCATTTATAGGGATGAAAATGCAGGAGATAATGGTAGAGAACAAATCGACCATAAACATAATTTTGGAAGAAGAGACTGTCGGGGTTGATGAGGTTGTTGTTGTTGGATATGGTAGTAGTTCACGCAAAAAACTGACAAGCGCTGTAACTTCAGTAAAAGCCGACGAATTGAATAAAGGACCAATCAGCGATGTTGGCCAATTGTTGCAGGGTAAAGTACCTGGACTGAATATTTCCTCGAGCGGTGACCCCAACAGGAATGCATCGGTTATTTTGCGCGGAGCTTCAACATTGAACAGCTCTCAGGGACCTTTTTATGTAATAGACGGTGTTCCTGGTGTTGATATTTCTATGATTGCCCCTGACGATATTGCCACAATCGAAATTTTAAAAGATGCAGCTGCAACGGCTATCTATGGAAACCGCGCTGCCAATGGTGTGATAATGATTACCTCCAAAAAAGGAAAGAAAGGCCAGATGCAGGTTACTTATAGCGGATATGTGACAACTGAAACAGTTTCCAACCAGTTGGATATGATGAATGCCACCCAACTAACAGATTTTGTAAAAAAGAATGGTTTATCCTTTACGCCGGCCGATAACAAAGGAGCCAACACCAATTGGCAAAAAGCGGTTGAAAAAAGTTCAGCCTTTTCCCAAAACCATAACCTCTCATTTAGCGGAGGGAACGAGCATAGTACATACAATGCAAGTGTCAACTACATGACTAAAGAAGGTATTATTCTAAACAGTGACATGCAGCGTATTATAGCGCATTTGGCGATGGAGCAATTCGCGTTTAACGATAAAGTAAAATTTAGTTTGAACGTAAGCAATTCAAATAATAGCGCCAATGATGTTCCATACCGCAATACTGTTTTGTTGCAATCAGCTTTGTACCTGCCGGTATCGCCAGTAAAAAATGGGGATGACACTTACTTTCAAAATTTTGTAAAATCAGGTTACTATAATCCTGTGGCCATGCTGAACCATAGCCAGATGAATACCAAGACCAACCTGTTGATAGGTAGCTTCAACACCCAGGTTAAATTGCCTTTCGGACTCACTTACGATTTAAATCTTTCTTTCCAGAATTCATCGTACCTGTTTGGTTCTTATTTGGATAAGTATTTTACCACAAATTATGTTGGTATGTATGACAATCCTGACCCCGGATCGAGCGGTCATACTCTCCAGACTTTTGGTAAAAATGGCCAGGCCAACAGGAGTTCATTTCAGGATACTAAAAAGTTACTGGAAACATTTGTGACCTGGGATAAAAAAATAGGAGATCATACTATCAATGCAGTAATTGGCTATTCTTATCAGGATAATGTAATCGGTGACGGTTTCGATGTTACCACAAGTAATTTCCCGGTAGATAATACAGCTTATAATAATTTAACATTGAGTACCCCTGCTGGCTATAACAATGGCTTATACTTTGGCCAAGGTACAAGATATGAGCGTTCCCTGTTAATTTCAGATTTTGGAAGGTTAAACTATAGTTACAAGGATAAATATTTGATTCAGGGTTCTTTAAGGAGGGATGGAAGTTCTGTTTTTGGGAAAAACAATCAATGGGGTATATTTCCCTCAATTGGTGGTGCCTGGAGAATTAGCCAGGAAGGGTTTATGAAAAAACAGCAGCTTTTTAACGATTTAAAATTGAGGGTCAGCTATGGTGTTACCGGTAATGCCACTGGATTTAATGCCTATACAGCCCAGTTTATTTCCGGTGGAATGGGCACCTATTATTACAATGGTGTTGGGTTAACCTCTGCTTATGGACCCACGCAAGCGGCAAATTTCGATCTGCAATGGGAAAAAACTGCCACTTCAAATATTGGTTTTGATTTTACCATATTAAAAGGTAAAGTCAGTGGATCCGTGGATTGGTATAACAAGAATACTACCGGTATGATATATGGTTACAAGGTGGATCCTATGCTTGTTCCTACCGGAAATATTACCGCCAATGGAGGTTCTATCAACAACAAGGGGATTGAATTGAGTTTAAACCTAACTCCTGTTGAGAAGAAGGATTTTGTCTGGAGAACCAATTTTAACCTGGCTCATAACAAAAATGTCATTACAAGTTTAAGGAACCCATTATTTCAGGGTGGTGATTCTGTAAGAATGGTCTATCCTGAGGGTAGCGGACAATCAGGAAGCTCTTTGCAGGTTTTAAAGGAAGGTCATCCATTGGGTCAGTTTTTAACCCTTCAATATGCAGGTAAAGATGCAAGCGGTGTTTCGCAGTTCATTGATGCCCACGGTAAATTAACAACTGCCCCTACCAGTGCCGATTTCCATTATGCGGGTGATGCTCAGCCTAAATTTTTATTGGGATGGACCAATACATTTCGGTATAAAGCTTTTGACCTGAGTATATTTATCAGGGGTGTGTTTGGAAATAAAATATTCGATGCGACCCGTGCCGATTTGTTCAGGCCAACTACGGCTATGAGTACAAACATCCTTGTAGATGCCGCCAATGAATCGCCCAAAGATGGAAATGCATTCAGGTATTCTGACCGTTTTATTGAAAACGGGAGTTATATCAGGTTTGATAACGCTACATTGGGCTATGCTATAAAAGATATAAATAAGTATGTCAAGAATTTGAGAATATATGCTACTGTGAATAATCTTTTTACAATTACCGGGTACAAAGGTGTAGATCCGGAAGTGAATCAGGGAGGAATAGCGCCTGGTGTAGATTACAATAATTTCTATCCTAAAACCCGGACATTATTGTTGGGAGTAAATATATCCTTCTAAATAAATCAGATAAAAAGTATACCATGAAATACCCATCCCGCCATGTCGGAGCTAACCGAAAATGATTATGTGGGTATTCCATCTGACAATTGAAAAACAAAATTATAAACAGATGAAAAATATATATAAACATTTTATTCTTATTGTGCTGATAATTGGCGCATTAAGTTCATGTCAAAAATTGGATGTAGCCGTTACAACACAATTGACACCGGATGTTTTTCCAAAGGATTCAACCCAGTTTATTTCCGCTTCCGGGCCAGTTTATATCGCCTTAAGGGGAAATTATGGTATTGAGTATTTTTTCCAGCAATCTTTTAGCACCCAGGAGGGTATTATGCCTGCAAGGGGTGGAAACTGGTACGATGGTGCCCAAAATAAGGAGATGCATTATCACAGCTGGACAAAAGACAATGGTTATGTAACCGGTAATTGGGGTTGGTTAGCGACGACCATTGGTGTAGCCAATCAAACGCTTTCAATACTGAATACAACCGAGCCGGCTGGTGCTTCAAAAAATACCAATCTCGCCGAGATAAAGATGGTAAGGGCATTGGCCTATTTTATGCTAATGGACAACTATGGCAACGTGCCTATAGATACTCTTTATGGCGACTTTAATCCACACCCCAATGTACCAAGGGCACAGGTTTTTAGTTTTATTGAAAAAGACATAAAAAGCTGCATGCCTTATTTAAGCACCACAACGGGCGTAACTACTTATGGCCGTCCTACACTTTACACTGCTCATGCTTTATTGGCAAAAATGTATCTGAATGCAGAATACTATACAGGTACACCAAAGTATAATGAGTGTATTGCTGCCTGCGATAATGTGATCAGTTCAGGTAAATTTGCTTTGGCATCAATTGCAAACTACCTGCAGATGTTTTATCCTACAAATGGCCCTACTTCACCGGGCAGCAAGGATGAGTTTATTTTTGCTATTCCATTTGACGCTACCTCATCTGGTTTTATTGGCAGGTCTGCCAATTATCATGCCCGTTATGATGTACCCCGTTCTATGGGAAAAGTAGCCGCAGGAGCCGGGTATAATTATTTCAACATTCCTTATACACCAGGAGGCCCCGCAAGCACATTGCCTGAATTCTATGCCAATTTTAATGACCCCAATGATGTCAGAAATAAGCAATGGCTCACAGGTTTGCAATTCCGCCCCGATGGCACAACGCCAATTACAATTACCACTACCAAATCAGGCTATGATGCTATTGCATACCCCGGCGATAATACACCGTACACCTTCCAGTTGAACCTTACTCCAAATATTGTACTGCGTCAGTCAGTTCCATTATTCGATTGTGGAAATGATGAAGTAGCCTGGAACATGGGGTACCGTAATATTAAATTTCTTCCGGATGCTACATCAACCAGCAGAAACCAAAATAATGATATTCCGGTGTTCCGTTATTCAGATATTATCCTGATGAAAGCGGAAGCTATCCAAAGGGGTGGTTCGGCTACATCCGGGCAAACGGCATTGTCATTGGTAAATTCATTAAGGGCAGTTCGGACTACTTCTGCACCATTAGGTGGTCTTACCCTGAATGATATTTTTGCTGAACGCTGTCGCGAGTTTGCCTGGGAAGGCTGGATGAGAAACGATGTGATCCGCTTTGGTAAGTATGAGGATAAATGGGGCTTTAAGACGGATGCCGATGTAAACCACCGAATATTCCCAATCCCTACTGCTGCCATGGCTTTAAACCCCAAACTTGTTCAAAATCCGGGATATTAACGGATGGAAATACAAAACTGGATGACTAAATAATCAGGTTCTATCTGGATCGACTAAGGAGAAGAAGAATAAAACCTTCTTCTCCTTTTTTGGTAATGTACTGAAAAATAGTTGGTAAAAAGCCATGTAAGTCTTGTCTGTAAAGGGCTAGAGAGAAAGTAATTGAAAGTGGTTTCAATTACTTTTTTTGTACCATGAAAACGATAAAAAAAAAGCGTGCTGGGGTTGTAAAAGCACCGATGTAATTGGATGGGGTAATTGAGGCGGTAAACAGCGCTTTAGATGCAAAGATTGTGGTTTGCTATTTACCAGAACCAATACAGGAGTTGCTCAATTCAATCGGTTTAGTTGGTTTGAAAAATTGATAAACTGCAACTTGTGAAGTGTTTTATTATGCTGCCTTACACTTTTATATGCACCAAATCTGCGCCAGTGAGGATACGGCATCTCTCTTTGCAGTAGAATTTAAAAAAATAAGTACATATATATTTTTTATACTTATTAGTAAGTATCTTTATCGCGATTTTAAATAAAAATAAATGTCTGTAACACGAGAAAAAATATTGGAATTAGGAGAAAATCTAATTCGCACCAGAGGATATAATGCCTTTAGTTATCAAGATATTTCAACTGAATTGGGAATAAAAAATGCTGCTGTTCATTATTATTTTCCTTCAAAAGAAAATTTAGGGACAAGCATTGTAAAAACGAATATCCAACGGTTTGATGAGATGGTTGACAATATGCACAGCCGCAAATTTGGCGAATGGCAGCAAATCGAAACATTTATCAAGATTTACGTTAAAAGCCACCGTGAGCAAAAAAAATGTTTGGTTGGTTCGTTAAGTCCTGACTATAACACATTGAATGCAACTACCAAAATTGAGCTAAAACGCATGATTGAAATGATTTTAAAATGGCTTACAGAACTCCTTGAAAAAGGTAGAACCCAAAATGTATTTTCATTTAATGAAGACCCGGCAAGCAAGGCTTTATCTATATTTTCGAGTTTAGTTGCCAGTTTACAGTTATCGGGAATAATGGATAAAATTGATTATAAAAGTTTTTATCAGTCAATTCTTGATGATTTGAAACCTTAAAAAATTTGAATCACACACTTACTTATTAGTAAATATATTTTAAACTAATTTATATGAAAAGAGCAGTAATAACCGGACTAGGTGCAATAACACCAATTGGCAATAATGTTGTCGACTTTTGGGAAAACTTGATAAACGGAAAGAGTGGAGCTGCAATAATAACAAAATTTGATCCATCGCATCATAAAACAAGGTTTGCATGCGAAGTCAAAAACTTCGACCCTTTGCAATATGTTGAAAAGCAAGAAGTCAGAAAGATAGATTTATACACTCAATATGCGTTAGGTGCAACAGACGAATGTATGAAAGATTCCGGTTTAGACCTTAAGTCGTGTGACCTGAACAAAATAGGTGTCATTATGGCAACGGGAATTGGCGGAATGTTAACTTTCGAGGAAGAAATATTAAACTTTGGGGCAGACATCAAAAATCCAAGATTCAGTCCTTTTTTCATAACAAAAATGATTGCCAATATTGCAACCGGACAAATATCAATCCGGTATGGATTACATGGCATTAGCTATTCTGTTACTTCTGCTTGCGCTTCATCGAATAATGCAATAGCAAATGCTTTGGACCTTATTCGATTGGGACGTGCCAATATTATTATTGCAGGTGGTTCTGAAGCCTCCATATCTCAGGCAGCAATAGGCGGTTTTAATGCGATGAAAGCATTATCAACCTTAAATGATTCGCCTGAAACGGCATCTCGTCCGTTCGATATTTCACGCGATGGCTTTGTTGCCGGAGAAGGCGCTGGTGTTCTTATGATAGAAGAACTTGAACATGCATTAAAAAGAGGGGCCAAAATATATTGCGAATTAGCAGGGTATGGCGCTGCTTCCGATGCATATCATGTTGCGGCAACTCATCCCGAAGGTTTAGGTGCCGAATTGGCCATGAAAGGAGCATTAATTGATGCAGGAATAACAACAAATGATGTCTCTTACATTAATGCGCATGCTACATCCACGCCAGTGGGTGACATTAGCGAGTGCAAGGCAATTGAGAATGTATTTAGTAACTCAATAAATAAAATCCAAATCAGTGCAACAAAATCCATGACAGGACATTTGCTGGGTGCAGCCGGAGCGGTAGAAGCCATAGCTTGTGTTAAATCCATTGTTCACAATATAATACCACCAACAATTAATTTGAATGAAACCGATCCTACAATAAACTCACAATTAAATTTAACTCCCAATAAAGCATGTAACAAAGAAGTTATAATTGCACTTAACAATACATTTGGATTTGGAGGACATACATCCACAACTGTTTTTAAAAAGTATCAACTTTAATTTTCAAATGTTTCTCTGTTCTAAATTTACAAACAGAATTCCCCCGCTGGCGCGTTCAGTTCTTCTCTTTTAGTACTTTTTCGACTTCGATACAAAATTTTCCGGGCTCTTCAAAAAATGGGAAATGGGCAGAATTGTCAAAATAAATTATTTGCTTTTCAGGCGCTTCTTATCTTGTTGAACAAATCCCACAAAACGATCCCCACGCTTACAGAGATATTGAACGAGTGTTTTGTTCCGTATTGAGGGATCTCGATGGCCAAATCGCACCGATCGACCACCTCCTGCTGTACGCCTTTAACTTCGTTGCCGAAAACCAGCGCTAATTTGGCGTTTGCAGAAGGATGATAATCAGCGAGGCTGATGCTTTTTTCTACCTGTTCGACGGCAATAACAGTATATCCCTGGGCTTTCAGGGTACTGATGGCTTCAAGTGTATCGGGATGATACTCCCAGGCAACAGTGTTTTCCGCTCCCAGCGCTGTTTTGCGGATCTCTTTGTCGGGTGGGGTGGAGCTGATGCCGCATAAGAAAATCTTCTCTATCAATAGTGCATCCGAGGTACGAAATACGGAGCCGATGTTGTGGCAACTGCGGATATTGTCCAGGACTACCATGACCGGTACCTTTGCCAGCCGCTTGAAATCTTCGGCGCTGGCCCTGGCTAGTTCGCTGTTTTCGAGTTTTCTCATGCCGCTTACCAGCTTACATTTTTTCTTTTGACAGGCATGGTCATGCACCTGGCGCCACCACCTCCGCGGGCAAGTTCGGAACCGGCAATGGTGATGACAGCCCGTTGATAGTCTTCGATTTTTACCCTTTTTTCGATGACATCGATGGCTTTGATTATTTCAAAACCATTCCGGTTCATCTCCTCCATGGTTTTTTCATTCCTTTCGTACCCAATTACCTTCCCGGGGGCAATGGCGAAAAAATTTGCCCCGCTGTGCCACTGTTCGCGTTCCATGATCCAAGGGTCCCCGTGTCCGCCGCAGTTGATGGGAGTGAGTTCCATGCCACAGCGTTCCAGCGCTTTCAACAGGCTGGCCTCTTCCCTGATGGATGTTACCTTCCCGTTGTCGATGGTAATCTTGATGGTATGGTATTTGGTCTTCTTTAATATCAACGGCTCGTAAACCATGCAGGCGTTGGAGTCGAGGAAGGTGAAAGTCATGTCGAGGTGGATAAATGACTCAGGTTTCCGGGGCAACTCCTGTACAATCAGGTGTTTGGTGCCCTCTTTTTTCTCTTTGATGATCTCGGTCAGCAGATCGATCCCTTCGGTTGATGTTCTGGCGCCACTGCCAACCAGGATGATGTTTTCGCTGGCAATCTCGACATCGCCCCCTTCGATGGTGGCATTTTTGAAGGCACTTCTGCCTCCGGCCACCCGCTCCGGATTGATGGTCGGAACACCAAAGGAGGGATGGTCCCTGAAGATGGCCTCCATGATCAAAGACTCGCGTTCCCTTACTTTGCTGGCCATCTTTCCAATAAGTACCTCGTTCCAGATCGTCATGGCCGAATCCCGCGTAAAGAGAAAATTGTGCAGCGGCCGCATCGAGTAACGCTCATTGCTTAGAAACTTTGTCAGGTTGTCGCGGTTGAGCACGACCCCCTCAATCAATTGTTTTGCCAGTATGGCAGGAGGCATGTTGAGCAAAAAATCCAGTTCTTCATAGGCTTCTTCCTGCTGACAGACATTACGGATCAGCGCCTCTTTGGATAGATTGTCTGAGAGTGTTTCAGTTAAAAGCTGTTTGATTTCGTAGGTTTTGGTCACCTTGTTCAAAACCTCCTTCAGTTCAAAATACTCCTTCGAGGCCACAGAGAGGTTGAGAATATCGCTGTAAAGCGCCCTTTCGGCATTTTCAGGGGTCATATTTTCCACCTCAGAACCGGGAGTGTGGAGAATAACTCCTTCCAGTTCACCAATTTCGGAGGTAACATTTACATTGTATTTAGGCATAAGCGTGAATTAACAATCGGGTGTTCAGCTAATTTCCGTGCAAAGATACCGAATATTGGCAAGGTAAAGAATGATAAACAACCATTATTGGCAGATCAAATTTGTAAAATCGGCAGGGGCTTTCTTACATTTGCAGCAAATGAAGGCAGTCAACAACATTCTGTATCTTTTTCTTCTTCTGCTCCTGATCCTTCCGGTTGCGGTTTTCGCGCAGTCAACCGGAACCACCCTCGTTGCAGGAAAGGATACGGCCGTTACGAAGGTTGACACCTCCATGCACTATTTTTTGAGGCCAATCGATATCTTTCCCGACAAGAAAGATATGAAACCCAGGCAACTGAGGGAATATACCTTGCTGGAATACAAGGTTAAAAAGGTCTATCCGATGGCTAAGGTGGCAGCCATCAAACTGGCTGAATACAACAGGGTTTACTCCACGTTTAAGACGGAGCGCGAGCGCAAGAATTATGTCAAGGGAGTTGAAAAGGAGCTTTTCACGGAGTTCGAGGATGAGATCCGGCGGATGAAAGTTTCAGAAGGACGTATCCTGATCAAATTGCTTGACCGGGAGACAGGGAATTCATCCTACGAAATAATCAAAGAGTTCAAAGGCGGTTTTTCAGCTTTCTTCTGGCAGTCGGTTGCAAGATTGTTTGGTCATGACCTGAAAGCCCAGTATGACCCGCTACATGAGGACAGTATGATTGAGAATATTGTCACGCAGATTGATCTCGGTTTGATATAAAAATAGAATTCCCGCCGCGGCGGGAATTCTATTTTTATATCAAAACCGAACTGAATTCTAATTTCCTGTTAATTTTCTCCATCAACCTGAAAGTATTGGCTTCATCGTTTATTCCATGATGTTGAAAATCCAACTTTAAGATACTTTCCGAAAAAGAAGCCATCTGCATGATAAGCAGTTGATTGCCGGATTGTAGATCCTCGCTTTTGCCGGATTGGATGTTGTCTCGTGGATAATCGTTTCCTGTTAAATTAAAATTTGTCACTCCATTTTGATCATGAACGGAGAAAATATGAGACTTTTCATTTCCGACAAACGAGAGGGTCAGGGAGGCGGCCGACCCATTGTGAAAATTAAGGTGCAGGTTTACCACATCCGGTTGGTAGCCTGTATTTGGAATTGCACACACGCTGATCCGGGATGGCTCCGAGTGCACAATTTTCAGGATCATGAATAAATTGCTGTAAAGCATCTCCTGTAGCGCTCCTGGCCTTCCAGGTTCCATCTGGTGAATTTCAATCAGTTTTGATTCCGATTTATTCTTGCCGTTGCTTACAAATGTCGGATGAACCAGTAGGTCATTGCGAATTTGAATGAAAGTATTGCCCTCATCAGCCAATTGTATAAGCTTTTCACGCTCGGAGGAACTCATCAGCTGTCTTTCCGTCAAAAAAAGATGGCATCCCCGTCTTACCAGGATTGATAAAAATGCAAAAGTGGTGAATTCAGGATCAAGAATGGTTACAAGGTTGCAATGTAAAGGAATCAGATGTTCCGGATTACCAAAAAAATTGAGGTTGAAGGAAGAGATTACTGTCTCCCACTTCACGCTTTTTATGGCGTGAAGCGAGGCGATGAATGAATCGTCCGGTTCTCCGGGGTGAATGATAGCTCCGTGTAACATCTTGGTGTAAATGTAGTTTTTTACATGGGTTCAGGAACTTACCGATTCTTCGCCATTCTTTTATTTATCAACTTTTCGGTGTTGAAAAACCCGCATAGATTGGTATTTTTACCTTCGAAAACACCAAATGCGGCTCAATTGGAAGATACGTTCAAACACAAAGGATTACGAAAGAAACTGGTAGATGAAATCAGAAGCAAGGGGATTTCGGATGAACATGTTCTTTGTGCGATGAACAGTGTTCCTAGGCATCTTTTCATGGATAACAGTTTTGTTGGATTCGCATACGTCGACAAGGCTTTCCCAATCTTCGCAGGTCAGACCATTTCCCAACCTTATACCGTAGCATTCCAGACTGAAGCACTACAAATCAAAAAAACCGACAAGGTTCTGGAAGTCGGCACCGGTAGCGGTTATCAGGCGGCAGTATTGTGTGAAATGGGCGTGTCGTTGTTTACCATAGAGCGGCAGCGGTCACTCTTTGATTTTGCCTCCGTTTTATTGCCAAAACTGGGCTATCATCCGCAATTCTTTTATGGTGATGGTTATCTGGGATTGCCAACCTACGGCCCTTTCGATAAGATCATCGTCACCGCCGGAGCTGATACCGTTCCTCCAAAATTAAAGGAGCAACTCGCAATTGGAGGCAGAATGGTAATCCCTGTTGGGAACCGGCAGCATCAGGTGATGAAAATAATCGTGAGGGTGGGAGAAAATGAATATTCAGAACGGGAAGCGGGTAATTTTGTCTTTGTTCCGATGCTTCCCGGAACTGCAGACCAGAAGTAGTAGGAGAAGGACTGGGACGACTGGGATGACGGAAAGACGGGGATGACCAGGACGACGTGGAGGATGGGGATGATGAGACCAGTTCCCAAGCGAGATGGTACCCCGAGCGGAGCCGAGGGGCAATAAGGTATGAGCAACCCGGGTCCCCGAGCGGAGCCGAGGGGCGTTGAGGGAAGGATTCATTTCTGAAAGCTCAATTCATTAAAACGATAAATATTTATGATCAATATTAAAAAATTCACCTTCAATCCGGTCAGCGTCAATGCCTACGTGCTTTGGGATGAAACCATGGAGGCCGTTGTAATCGATCCTGCCTGCTCAAACCGTTCTGAAGAAGCTGCATTGAGTCGTTTCGTTGAGGATCAAGGGCTTCATGTCGTTCAATTGTTGAACACTCATGGTCATTTTGACCATCTTATGGGAAACAGCTTTGC
>JBBIUJ010000042.1:0-19348 GCA_037440345.1 Prolixibacter sp. | reverse complement strand
GCTACCTTACCCCTCGACTTGCATGTGTTAAGCCTCCCGCTAGCGTTCATCCTGAGCCAGGATCAAACTCTCCGTTGTATAGAAAATTTTAAATTATATCCTTTTAACCTCAGGCTTTGGTTGAATTACCAAATGTTCTTCGCAGAATCTTTCGCTAACATTTTTCAGTTAACTAAAATCCGGAACCTAGTATCTTCTCTTCTTACCTTCTTCTCAATATCTTTCAATGAACTTTTCTCTTATTCCTTTTTCCCCCTCCTGACCTAAACCCTGTTTATCGTCCGGCTTTCACCCCGAAAGGGAGTGCAAATGTAATGCGTTTTTATTTCATGTACAACCGCTACAATAAAATAGTTCATAAAAAAATGAATTTCTGCTGCTATCTTTTTGACTATCTGAAACGTTATACACCTTAAAAAAAAATAAAAAAAATATGCGGGTGCAAATTTTTATCAGAAATAACACTTTTGTATTATTTTTACATCTTCATTGAAACAAAAGGAAAGTGTCTGACAGCATCATTATTATCCCTACCTACAACGAAAAAGAGAATATTGAGCGGATGATCCGCACAATATTCCATCTTCCAAAGCCTTTTCATATATTAATCATTGATGACAATTCGCCGGATGGTACGGCTGAAATTGTCCGCAAATTAATGAGGAAATACCCCACGCAACTCTTCATGACCGAACGTAAGGGTAAACTGGGATTGGGTACCGCATATCTGACCGGATTCAAAAGAGCCCTGGAGGGGGAATACCAATATATTTTCGAAATGGATGCTGATTTTTCACATAATCCGGATGATTTGATCCCCTTATACAATGCATGCGCCGAAGGAGGAGCCGATCTGGCCATTGGATCAAGATACATATCCGGCATCAACGTAATCAACTGGCCCCTGAGAAGAGTGCTGATGTCCTACAGCGCCTCAAAATATGTGAGAATGGTAACCGGCATGGAAATCATGGACACAACTGCCGGATTCAAATGCTACAGACGTATCGTACTGGACCGTCTCGACCTAGATAGAATCAAGATGAAGGGGTATGGATTTCAAATTGAGATGAAGTTCAAAACCTGGAGACTTGGATTTAAGATTGTAGAAGTCCCAATCATCTTTACCGACCGCAAGGAGGGAGCTTCAAAAATGAGTGGCAGTATTTTCGGCGAAGCTTTCAAAGGGGTCATCAAAATGAAAATTGCCAGCTATTTTTCGAATCCCGCAAAAAAAAATAATTAAAATGCAAATTACAGAAAAATGAAGGATATAATTATCAAGGATGCAAAGGTTGTCAATGAAGGTAAGATTCTGAGGGATACCAGTCTGCTGATCCGTAATGGTATCATCGAAAAGATTTTCAGGGATTCAGTACCTCAGGCAATATTGGCCAATTCGGAGGTAATTGATGCATCTGGAAAATATTTACTGCCGGGTGTTATTGATGATCAGGTTCATTTTCGTGAACCCGGGTTAACTCATAAAGGAGATATATATTCCGAATCAAGAGCTGCAGTTGCCGGAGGGGTCACCTCTTTCATGGAGATGCCCAATACCATTCCTCAGGCTACAACCCAGGATCTATTAAGTCTGAAATATCAAAGGGCATCAGAAGTTTCCCTTGCCAACTACTCATTTTACATTGGAGCAACCAACGACAATCTGGAAGAACTGCTGAAAACTGATCCCGAAAAGGTTTGCGGAATTAAGGTATTCATGGGCTCATCCACAGGCAATATGTTGGTCGACAATCCCATAACCCTTGCCTCTCTCTTCCAGCAATCCAAAATGCTTATTGCAGTTCACTGCGAGGATGAATCAATTGTGCAAGCCAATCTTGCATTGGCCGTGGAAAAATATGGGGAAGATATTCCCCTCAGCGAACATCCCAAAATACGTGATGCAAGCGCCTGCTTCAACTCCTCTTCCAAAGCCGTTGAGCTGGCTAAAAAATTCGGGACCAGACTCCACATCCTACACGTTTCGACTGCTGCTGAAATTGCCCTGTTTGAATCAACTCCTATTAAAAGCAAAAAGATAACCTCTGAGGTTTGCGTACATCATCTTTGGTTTTCGGATGCCGATTACGAAAAATATGGGGCAAAAATCAAGTGGAACCCAGCCATCAAATCGGCAAGCGATCGCGCCGGTCTGATCAAAGCTGTCAATGAAAACAGAATTGACATCATTGCGACCGACCATGCTCCCCATACCGAAGAGGAGAAGGGTCGTCCTTACCTGAAAATGCCTTCGGGTGGTCCGTTGGTGGAGCACTCACTGGTTGCCATGCTCGAAATGAGCAGAAACGGGAAAATCTCCATCGAAAAGGTGGTTGAAAAGATGTGTCATGCACCTGCCGACCTGTTTGAAATTGAAAAACGAGGATACATCAGAAAAGGCTACAAAGCCGATCTAGTACTGGTAGACGCAGGAAAATGGACCGTTTCAAAGGAAAACATTCAGGCCAAATGCAATTGGTCCCCATTCGAAGGCAACTCATTTTACTATTATATCACCAACACTTTTGTTAATGGAAAGATGGTCTATGAGAACAACGATCCTGGTAAAAAAGGAACATTCCACGAAGATTCAAAAGGAGAAAGACTAACCTTTAACAGGGATACCCAATAGTTATTTGAGCAGAAAACGTACAATTTTCCGGGTGCGCTGCTCTACGTAAATGGTTCTGCCATTGGTGCTCTCGGCGACAGCCTCAGGCGTAAAATAACGTATGGTAAGCAGTTCGAGCCCATCGTTATAATGAGCCACAAAATGTTCTGATAGCTCGTGGATCATCTGATTGAAATCCCTCTCCGGCCTGTCAATGGCCAATGAGAAATTCATGGCAGACTGTTGTACCAAATTTACCTTCATCCTGAATTTCGAGAAAAGCCGGTAGATATTTGCGATACTTTCCTCGGCGATAAACGAAAAGTCCTTTGGCGATATGGTAATCAGAATCTGATCCCCTTTGCTGATAATCACCGGAATATACTCCATCGGGTGATCGATATTGCATATCATTGAGCCTTCTTCTTCCGGGTGTAAAAACGACCTGACATACAGAGGTATCTGTTTTTCTACCAAGGGCTTCATCGTTTTTGGATGAATTACCTTGGCGCCGTAATAAGTCATTTCAACGGCTTCCCGGTAGGAGAGCTTCTCCAGTTTGAAGGTCTTAATATAT
Source organism: Prolixibacter sp. (assembly GCA_037440345.1). Classification (GTDB taxonomy): domain Bacteria; phylum Bacteroidota; class Bacteroidia; order Bacteroidales; family Prolixibacteraceae; genus CAINVV01. The sequence continues at coordinate 16,157 of JBBIUJ010000042.1, read as the reverse complement.
TTGTGCGGATCAGCATTCATGATACCCGGAACATCCTTCCAGATCGTTACACTCTCTGCATCCATTACATTGGCTATGATCGCAGCGCTGAAGTCGGAACCTTCCCTTCCCAGCGTAGTTGTCAGGTTGAAGGTGGTTGCCCCGATAAATCCCTGTGTCAGACAGACACTGTTGTCTTTAAACTGAATAGCCTGTGGCAGTAGTTTCCTGGTAAGTTCCCAGTCGATCTCTCCCTCCCGCCAGGTATCATTGGTACGGATGTAATGACCTGCATCAATCCACTTTGTGACCTTTCCTACATGATTCAAATAACTTGCCAGGATTTCGGTAGACACCATCTCCCCTGTAGACACAATCTGGTCATATTCAAAATCATAATTGAGGGAAGGCAGAATATTTACCCTTTTCAGCAAGGCATCAAACTCTTCGTACAAGGATCTTTCCAACTTTTCATTGCCGTCGGCAAAAAGCTCTTTGGCAATTTTAAGGTGATAATCCCTCGAGCGAATAATTCCCTGTGTGGCCTCATCAATTTTACCGTTGAAATAATTTTTTGTCACTTCCACCAATGCATCAGTGGTTTTACCCATCGCCGAAACGACAACAATTAGCAGCTCCGGTTCTTTGCAAATAATAGATGTTGTGTTGATTACACCTGCTGCATCTTTTACAGAGGCTCCCCCAAATTTGAATACCTTCATCTTCAATAAATTTCTATATTCTATTCTTTCGATTTACGTAACACAAAGTAACAAAAAAGGCAGACACCCCGATTCTGGATTAGGCGCAATCTGCAAAATTTGTAACTTCGCACGATCAAATCTAAGGCACAAATTGGAACTCACAGATTTTCTGCATTTATACCGCTCTCATCCGTCCCTGATCGCATTAAAAGAATCACTGACCGCCTCCGGAGCAAAAAAGATCACCGTTTCGGGCCTATCCGGATCATCCACAACCGTAGCCTTTTCGGTGCTGAGGGAGATGGTCTCCTACCAGTCCCTTTTCATCCTCCCCGATCGCGAAGAGGCAGCCTTTTTTTTCGACGATCTTCAGGTGCTGGGCCGCGAGAATGAGTTGCTGTTTTTCCCGTCATCCTACAAACGAAACATCTGGCACGACCACATCGACAACGAAAATATTATTCTGCGCACCGATGTATTAAATAAGTTATCTGTTAAGGAGAAAAACTACCTGATCGTGACCTATCCTGAAGCGATAATGGAGATGGTAGTCTCCGAAACCGGACTTCAGGAACACACCCTCCTTGTCAAAATCGGTGAAAAGCTTTCAATCCCTTTTATCAATGAACTCCTTTACGAATATGGTTTTGAAAGGGTAGAATTTGTTTTTGAACCTGGACAATACTCTATCCGGGGATCCATCGTCGATATTTTCTCCTATTCCAATGAAGATCCTTATCGCATTGATTTCTTCGGGGATGTTGTTGATACCATACGTTCATTCGATATAGAAGATCAAATCTCCAAAGTTCCCTACAACAAAATCTCTATCATTCCAAACATTCAGGATGGACTGGCGGAGGAGAAAAAGGTTTCATTCTTTGAATTTCTCGATACCAAAACCTATTTGGTTTCAAGGGATTTTGAACATTTGGCCAGCCACATTGGAGAATTGAGCTTTACCACTTCCCAGACGCAGGGGGACAATGAAGAGAAGGCAAAGGATGGGTTTCTCTCGTCCGAAAGTTTTAAAAGTTATCTGAAGAAATTTCGACTGGCCGAATTAAAAGCAGGCAAAAAAGCCGGAGACTTTTCTGTCGACTTCCACACGGCCCCTCAGCCGGTTTTCAACAAGAATTTCGATCTTTTGGGCGCTAACTTAAAGGAGAACAGACACAAGGGATACCACAACCTGATTCTGTCGTCAAGTTCAAAGCAGATAGACAGGCTGCATGCCATTTTTGACGACAAAGGCGATCCGCAAAAGCTTGACTCACTGCCATTTGCCTTGCAAGAAGGCTTCATCGACCACGATCTGAAGATCTGCTGTTACAACGACCACCAAATTTTTGAACGATACCACCGGTACAAACTTCGAACCAAAAAACCTTCACGGCAGGCTATTACGCTCAAAGAGCTGAGCAAACTCCAGGTAGGCGATTATGTGGTTCATACCGACCACGGAATTGGAAAATTTGCCGGATTGGTTCGTACCGAGGTGAATGGAAATGTTCAGGAAGCGGTAAGGCTCTCTTACCGGGATAACGACTCCCTGCTGGTGAGCATCCATTCACTGCACCGTATCTCCAAATATAAAGGGAAAGAGGGACAGGAACCTGCCATTCACAAGCTGGGTACGGCTGCATGGCAGAACATGAAGAACAAAACCAAAAGCAAGGTCAAAGATATTGCTCGTGAGTTGATTGCCCTCTATGCTGCCCGAAAAATGGAGAAAGGTTATGCCTACATGGCAGATACTTACCTTCAGCAGGAGCTGGAAGCCAGTTTTATTTATGAAGATACTCCAGATCAGATCAAGGCAACCATCTCCGTGAAAGAGGATATGGAGCGGCTGATGCCGATGGACCGGTTGATTTGCGGTGATGTGGGTTTTGGTAAAACAGAGATTGCAGTTCGCGCGGCATTCAAAGCGGTAACCGACAGCAAACAGGTGGCCATTCTGGTGCCAACCACCATTTTGGCGTTACAGCACTTTAAAACATTTAGGGAGAGATTAAAGGACTTTCCATGTAATGTAGAATATATCAGCAGATTGCGCCATTCGGCAGATGTAAAAAGAGTATTGCATGATCTTTCATCCGGAAAGGTGGATATTCTCATTGGCACACATAAAATGATAGGCAAGGATGTCAAATTCAGGGACTTAGGATTACTGATAGTCGATGAAGAACAGCGATTTGGCGTCTCGGTCAAGGAAAAATTAAAACAACTGAAAGTCAATGTGGATACTTTGACCCTAACGGCAACGCCCATACCGCGCACGCTTCAATTTTCACTGATGGGAGCGCGTGACCTATCCATTATTAGCACTCCACCACCCAATCGTTACCCTATTTCGACTGAAGTTCACTCTTTCGATGAGGAGATTATCAGGGAGGCGATCACCTACGAGGTCTCCAGAGGCGGACAGGTATTTTTTATCAATAACAGGGTCAATAACATCTATGAACTCGAACGCCTGGTTCACAAACTTTGTCCGGGAGTCAGAACCATTGTCGGTCATGGTCAGATGGAAGGTGACAAGCTGGAAAAAGTAATGTTCGATTTTATCAACGGCGACTTTGATGTTTTAATTGCCACTACTATTATTGAATCAGGTCTGGATATACCGAATACCAATACCATACTGATCAACAATGCGCAAAACTTCGGATTGAGCGAGCTCCACCAATTACGTGGCCGCGTCGGAAGGTCAAATAAGAAGGCTTATTGCTATCTGTTGACGCCACCTCTTGAAGCAATGACACCTGAGGCCAGACGAAGGTTACAGGCCATCGAAGAGTTTTCGGATATTGGCAGTGGATTCAGTTTGGCCATGCAGGATCTTGACATCCGCGGAGCCGGCAACCTGCTGGGAGGCGAGCAGAGTGGGTTTATCGCGGATATTGGTTTTGAAGCCTACCAGCGGATCCTGAACGAAGCAATGGAAGAACTTAGAAACGATGAATTTCAAGGTGTTTTCGAAGAACAAGAGATCAAAGACCAACAGAACGCCTTCCTTCAAACATCATTTATCAGGGATTGCACCATCGATACCGATTTGGAGCTCCTTTTCCCGGATGATTACGTCTCCAGCATATCCGAACGGGTATTACTCTACCGTGAGTTGGATGACCTGAAAAGCGAAGAGACGCTCAGTCTATTTGAAAAGACATTACTCGATCGGTTTGGTCAAATACCAAAACAGGCGATGGAACTGCTCGATGTGGTAAGGTTGCGATGGATGGCCATTGCCCTAAACATGGAAAAAATCATCATCAAGGATAAAAAAATGTTTTGCTATCTACCTTCCGATCAGAGCTCTAAATACTATTACTCAAAAGAATTTGCAGGGTTGATGCAATGGATCAGTAAGAATCCTTCCCAGTGTAAAGTCAAAGAAAACAAAGGAAAACTTGCCGTGATTTTGGAACAAGTTGAGACCATTAGCAACGCATTGTCTATCTTGCAAAAGATATCAAGCTATTTAACGCTAAAAAGAGAAGAAGAATCCAAATGAGATTGACCAACCTTACCAAAGTCTCTCACTCCGGAAGAATGACAATCCTGATCATCCTCATTCTCAGCGCCTTTTGTAATGAGCTAATTGCCCAGACTTCCCGTCTGATCTTGCAGGCACAGCGTGAGCAAATTCTCAAAGATTCGCTGCAAAAAGCGGAAAAAGGAATGGGACCGGATACCATACTTCATTTTAGCTTTCCGCCCATCGAAATAAGGGGTGAATATGTTTACAAAAACAGACAGCAGGAAAAGAAGTACCACCAGTTGTATGAGGATATCAAACGGACTTACCCCCTTTCGCAAATAGTATCCAGTGAAGTCAAGTTGGTAAACGCCGAACTGGATTCCATTTACCGGACAAAAGCCCAGGGAAAAGCCTACTTAAAATGGTATGAAAAGCATATTTTCAACACCTACATTGACACACTTAAATCATTAAATATAAGACAGATAAAACTATTCATCAAGCTTATTAACAGGGAAACCGGTAGTTCACCGTACGAATTAATAAAGAAATACCGGGGCGGCTTGGATGCTTTCCTTTGGCAACTTTCTGCCAATGCCCTTTTAGTAAATCTCAAAAGTGAATACGACCCAATCGAAGATGTCATGATAGAGGATATTATCTCAAAATTTTACTGACTTTAGTTACTTTTTTTCTAATTTTGACGTATTACTTTTGCATAGTTTTCCTACTTGATTCCGATCGAAAATATAAATCCTTTCACCCGTTAAAGCTTTAGCTGTGATAAATCTCAACCACAAATTACAAAGTCAAAATCCAATCTTTGACCATTCACTGGATCATTTGCCTACCAATCTCACTCATAGGGATGTGCTCACCAAATACGAAAAAATTCCAACATTCATTTATCAGGAGAGTTCTGATGCATCCTATGAAGTGGCCAGAGAGGTTGCTGATCTGATCCGCTCAAAACAGGAAAAAGGCGAAAAGTGTGTATTGGGGCTACCAACAGGTTCGACCCAGTTAGGAATTTATGCAGAATTGGTAAGAATTCATAAAGAGGAAGGACTGAGTTTCAAGCATGTGATTACTTTTAACCTGGATGAATATTATCCGCTTTCCTCCCATTCCATCCACAGTTACCATTATTACATGCGTTTGCACTTCTTTAACCATGTAGATATTTTGCCTGAAAATATCCATATACCGGATGGAACCATTTTACTGGAAGAGGTGCATGATTTTTGCCGTGAATATGAAGCCAAAATTGAAAAGGCTGGTGGAATTGACCTTTTGTTGTTGGGGATTGGCCGCAGCGGACACATTGGATTCAACGAGCCAGGTTCCGGAAGAAATACCAAAACGCGTATCATCACTCTTGACCCTGTCACCCGGCAGGAAGAGGCTATTCAATTCAGGGGTTTCTTGAATGTTCCGCGTAGTGCCATCACCATTGGAATTTCTACCATACTGAATTCCAAGAAGATAATCCTTTCTGCCTTCGGCGAAACTAAGGCAAAAGTGATCAAACAGATGGTCGAGGATGAACCCAATAACCTTGTACCCGCCTCTTATATTCAATTTCATTCGAATGCCAAGGTCATTCTTGACAGTGGCTCTGCCTTACACCTGATCAGGATGAAAACCCCATGGCTGCTCGACAGCATGGACTGGTCTGAAGATCTTCTGATTAGAAAGGCTGTTTTGTGGTTGTGTTCTAAAACCGGTAAACCGCTGTTGAAATTGACCGGCAAAGATTACAACGATTACGGCTTAAGCGACCTCCTGGCAACTGTGGGTTCTGCCTACAAAATCAACATAAAGGTTTTCAACGACTTGCAACACACTATTACCGGATGGCCTGGGGGGAAACCTGATGTAGATGATACTTTTCGTCCCGAAAGGGCAGAGCCGGCTCAGAAAAAGGTTGTTATTTTCAGCCCGCATCCTGATGATGATGTCATCTCCATGGGCGGTACGTTGTTGCGGTTGATTGAACAAGGCCATGATGTTCATGTTGCCTATCAGGTTTCAGGAAATTTTGCGGTTTCCGATGAATATGTGACCCGTTTTCTGGATTTTCATCAGGAATACATCGAATTCTATGACAAAGAAAATCCGGTAGCACAACTCCAGCAGGAAAAGATTCTTGATTTCATTAAAAATAAAAAGGACAACGATGTTGACATTCCTGACTTAAGAAAGGTGAAAAGTTTGATCAGGAGGATGGAAGCCCGTTCTGCGCTTAGGTATTTTGGTTTAAAAAATGAGAACATCCATTTTCTCGACCTGCCATTTTATGAGACCGGCCTCAAATCAAAGGCTCCTATCGGTGAACAGGATGTTAAAATTATCATGAACCTGGTAGAGAATATTCAACCACATCAAATATTCGCTGCAGGAGATTTATCGGATCCGCACGGTACGCACAGGGTTTGTCTGGATGCAATTTTTATTGCTCTGGAGCATCTTAGGAACCAGCCATGGATGAACGATTGCTGGGTTTGGTTGTATCGGGGAGCATGGGCGGAGTGGGATGCAGATCAAATTGAGATGGCTGTACCAATCAGTCCAATTGAACTCTCCAGAAAAAGAGAAGCCATTCTGCGTCACCAGTCTCAAAAGGAGGGCGCCATGTTTATGGGTGAGGATGAGCGCGAATTCTGGCAACGTGCCGAGGAGAGAAACCGCTCAACTGCCAATCTCTACGATGCCCTCGGTATGGCAGAGTATGAAGCCATGGAAGCTTTTGTAAAGTATTATCCGTGATGAATATTTACCATAATTTCAAAAAATGACCGCTCAATCAATAGACTGGTCATTCTTTTTAACTGTCAGATGAGAGAAATAAACCTATGAATCTACTTCGCAGTTTTCTGTTTCGACTCTCTGTCCTGTTGGTTTTCACCTCCTATTTAAGTACTGCTTCAACAATCAATGATAGAACCAATGACTTAGGCAACAAGGAGGTTCCGAACCAGGTGAAATCGAGCGAATTCAGGGCTGTTTGGATTGCCACCATCAACAACATCGATTGGCCCTCAAATCCCAACTTACCGGTCGAAGCTCAAAAAAGTGAATTTTTAAGATTATTGGATACCTTTCAAAAGTTTAACCTTAATGTGGTTATTCTTCAGGTACGGGCGGCCTCAGACGCTTTTTACGAGTCAAAATCAGAACCATGGTCACAGTTTCTAACCGGAAAACAAGGCAAGGCCCCCAAACCATATTATGATCCATTGTCGTGGGCCATTGAAATGTGCCACCAACGGGGATTGGAGCTTCATGCATGGTTTAATCCATTCAGGGTACGTAATCTGGGATTTTATCCGCTTGATCCCAACAGTTTTGCGGCCAAACACCCTCAATACGTCAAAGAGTTTGACAAAAAATACTTTCTGGATCCGGGATATCCTGAAGTTATCTCACATTTAGTTGAAGTAATTGCAGAAGTAGCAACCAATTACGATGTCGACGCCATCCTACTGGACGATTATTTTTACCCTTATCCGGTAGATGGAAAGAAATTTGCGGACGAGAAGAGTTTTGCAAAATATGGCCGTCAGTTTTATCCCAAAAGATTGAAAGAGTGGAGAAGGGAAAATATCAACCGCTTTATCTTCTCTCTGCACGATACACTTGTACAAATAAATCCGAAAATAAAATTTGGCATTAGCCCATTTGGCATCTGGCGGAATAAATCTGTTGATCCCGCGGGTTCTGTCGGATTACGGGGATTGAGCTCATATGACGATTTGTATGCTGATGTCCGCAAATGGTTGATAAATGAATGGATTGACTACGTGATCCCTCAACTATATTGGGAAAAAGGGAATCATTTCGGCGACTTCACCTCTTTGGTGCAATGGTGGAGCGAAAATAGTTATGGAAAACCACTATACATTGGTCAGGCATTGTACAAATCAACTGCTGGTAAGAATGGCTGGGCCCAACCTGATGAGTTAACCGATCAGATCAATTATTTAAGAACCAACCAAAAAGTGAGGGGCTTTGCCTTCTATAGCGCCTCCAACATTCAAAAATTGTCGGCAACACAGGTAAAAGCCTTGAGAGGGAATCAACTCAGTTCGGTTGCCGCAATTGATGATAACCGTCACACTCCTGTTGCCCCGCAATCTGCCCTTTCAACACCCACAACAACGCCACCAACAGCAGCACAAATCGATGAGCAGATCCGTAAAGAATTCATCCATGACATTGATTTCACTCCGATTTCTATCCGTCCTGAATTGAGCTACTTACCAGGAAAAATCGGGCTGGTAAAACAATCGAACGAAAGCAGGACCCTATCCTGGACAACGGAAAACAATTCAACATCCGATTGGTATGCCCTTGTTTCATTCGAAAACAGAGGAAAAAGAAGATACAAGCAGGTTATTCAGGAAATTTCAAAATCTGCTGAATTCATTTTATCCGAACAGAGATGGAAAGAGCTGAAAGAGATGGATTTGTTACTGGTATCCAGGGATATTATCAATAAGACCGATAGATTCTCCAAATTTTTCCAGCTCAAAAGGAGAAAAGTTAAGCTAGTTGAGAATCCATACAAGCACTCCTGAACCTGAGTGACGGTTTAATGATGAACCCTCTCTATTGACATTTGTCTCCTACGGAGAAAATTTAATCAGTCTCTGAATCAAATATCAAAAATGGCAAAGGAAAAGCCGCCCCTGAACTAACTCAGAAGCGGCTTTACTATTTCAAAACAGGTTGACTCTACCTTGTAAATAGGAGCTCGCGGTATTTTGGCAATGGCCACAATTCGTTGTCGACCACCAATTCGAGCTTGTCGATATGGTAACGGATCTCATCCTGATAGGGCCTGACATTTTGTTCGTATGCCAATGCCTTTTCCCTTGAATGTTCTATCACATTTGCCACTTTTCTGGCATCGATCATCTCTTTGGTTTTGGACTTGATATTTGAAATATGGTTGGAAATCTCCTTAATCAAATCTTTACGTGCTGCCGCAAGATCACTGAACTCATCATCAGAGAAGATTAGCTTCAATCCTTTGACATTCTCTATCAACATGGTTTGATAATTGATAGCAGTTGGAACAATGTGGTTGATAGCCAAATCCCCCAATACGCGGGCTTCAATCTGAATTTTCTTGATGTATTTCTCATATTCGACCTCGACACGGGCTTCCAACTCTTTCTCGTTGAAGATCCCAAGTGATTCAAATACTTTTCTGGAATTTTTATTCAGATAGGCATCCAAGGCAAGCGGAACGCTCTTGATGTTTGATAATCCGCGGCGCTCGGCCTCTTCGGCCCACTCCTGACTGTAACCGTTTCCGTCAAAACGAACCGGTTTACACTCTTTGATGTATCTTTTCAGTACCTGGAATATCGCTTCGTCTTTTTTGACATTTGCGTCAATCAGTTTGTCAACATCCTTCTTGAATTGGATCAACTGGGCAGCAACTACAGAGTTCAGCGCAATCATGGCAGATGCACAGTTGGCTGAAGAACCAACGGCCCTGAATTCGAACCTATTACCAGTGAAGGCGAACGGAGAGGTCCTGTTTCTATCGGTGTTGTCCAATAATATTTCAGGAATACGTCCGATGTTCAATTTGAGATCTGTCTTCTCATCAGGAGTCATTTTCTTCTCTCCTACCATCTCTTCAATCTGATCAAGCATAGCACTTACCTCAGTACCAAGGAAAGTAGAGATGATTGCCGGTGGAGCTTCGTTGGCTCCCAAACGGTGTGAGTTACTTGCTGAAACAATGGATGCACGAAGAAGATCCTGGTTGTCATACACAGCTTTGATGGTGTTGACAATGAAAGTCAGAAATTGAGTATTGGATTTTGGGTTTTTCCCGGGAGAATAGAGGTTAACACCTGTATTGGTTGAAAGTGACCAGTTGTTGTGCTTTCCTGAACCGTTGATACCGGAGAAAGGTTTTTCGTGCAACAGTACCCTGAAACCATGGTGACGGGCAATTTTGTTCATCAAATCCATGACCAATTGATTGTGGTCATTGGCAAGGTTGACCTCCTCAAAGATAGGGGCCAATTCGAATTGATTGGGGGCCACCTCGTTGTGACGTGTTTTAACCGGAATGCCCAATTTATAAGCTTCATTCTCAAGATCAATCATGAAAGAGGCAACGCGCTCCGGAATGGAACCAAAGTAGTGGTCTTCCAATTGCTGATCCTTGGCAGAGGAGTGTCCCATCAGGGTTCGTCCTGTAAGAACCAGGTCAGGGCGAGCGATAAAGAGCGCTTCGTCAACCAAAAAATACTCCTGTTCCCATCCAAGATTGGCATTAACCTGTGTGACATTTTTATCAAAGTACTGACAAACGTCAACAGCTGCATTGTTCACAGCGCTCAATACTTTCAACAATGGCGCTTTATAATCAAGGGCCTCTCCTGTATAAGCAATGAAAATAGTTGGGATACAAAGGGTTGTTCCAACGACAAAAGCTGGTGAAGATACGTCCCAGGCGGTGTAGCCCCTTGCTTCGAAGGTGTTTCTGATTCCCCCGCTTGGAAAGGAAGATGCGTCAGGTTCCTGTTGCGCCAATAACTTTCCGGGAAAGCTTTCAATCACACCGCCCATTTCGGAATGATCAATAAAAGCATCATGCTTCTCGGCAGTTCCGTCAGTCAGGGGATGAAACCAGTGCGTGTAGTGGGTCGCTCCGTTTTCGATGGCCCAGGTTTTCATTCCAATTGCTACCTGGTCAGCAATTTTACGGTCGATGGTTGTTCCATTGTCGATGGCATCACAAATACCTTTGTAGGAATCTTTGGAAAGATACTTCTTCATCTTGGGACGATCGAATACCAACATACCATAATAATCAGATGTCAGGTTCTCCTCCCTTTTGACCTCAACAGGCTTGCGCGTCATCAAAATCTCAAGTGCTTTAAATCTAAAAGTTGCCATTGCTATAGTTTTAAAAAAATAATAAATTCAAAATTTTCAGCTAAATTACATTTATTTTTATACCACCCCCCAATTTTATTATGAAATAATCACGATTTCATGTTTTTTTAACATTAAAATCGATTTTTTATTCATTTTTACTCAAGAAGTATCTATTTTTTCTGACCAAAATGACATTTCGAATAAAAATGGCTTATTTTATGGAATCGGCCATTTTTTCTGATACCGTCTAAAATTTCAACCTTTTTCACCAAAAAAGTGATAAAATTCCGTCACACACCTAATTCCGTTGAAGAAATTCTCTAAATGAAAATTTTCATTTGGTGAATGGATTGCATCGGATTCGAGGCCAAATCCCATCAATATTGTTTTTATTCCTAACACCTTTTCAAAGGTTGAGACAATTGGAATGCTACCACCACTCCGTACCGGGACAGGCATCTTTCCAAAGACTTTTGAATAGGCCTTCTCGGCAGCCAGGTAAGCAGGATGATCAATCGGGCACAAATAACCCTGGCCGCCATGGTGAATTTTTACCTCCACTTTCACAGATTTGGGAGCAATTGATTCAAAATAATCTTTAAACATCACAGCTATTTTCTCATGATCCTGATTCGGCACCAGTCTTGAACTTATCTTTGCAAAGGCTTTTGATGGCAAAATGGTTTTGGATCCCTCGCCGGTATATCCTCCCCAAATACCACAAACATCGAATGTTGGACGAATCCCAGTGCGCTCATTTGTGGTATATCCCTCCTCGCCCATTAACTCTTCAACCTTGATGGCCTCTTTGTATTTGACCTCATCAAAGGGATTCAGGGATAGTTTCAATCTCTCCTCTTTCGAAACCTCAACAACATCATCATAAAATCCGGGAATAGTAATCCGGTTTTGCGCATCTGTCATTTTTGAAACCAATTTGCACAATTCATTGATTGGATTGGCCACTGCCCCTCCAAAAAGGCCTGAATGCAAATCCCTGTCCGGCCCGGTAACTTCAACTTCCCAATAGGCCAATCCCCTTAAGCCCGAAGTAATAGAGAGTGTGTCCCTGGCTATCATACCTGTATCGGAAACCAGGATAACGTCCGCCTTCAACATCTCCTTGTGATCCTCACAAAATTTCTTCAAATTCGTGGATCCGATCTCCTCCTCACCCTCTATCATAAATTTCACATTGCATGGCAACGTATTACTCCTGACAAGATATTCAAATGCCTTCGCATGAATGAAGGACTGTCCTTTGTCATCGTTTGCACCTCTGGCCCATATTTTCCCATCCCTCACTTCAGGTTCGAATGGATCTGAAAGCCATTTTTCGATGGGATCAACAGGCATGACATCCATATGGGCATAAACCAAAATGGTTGGCGCCGAAAGGTTGATGATCTTTTCACCAAAAACAACCGGATGTCCAGGTGTTTGATAAATGGTAGCCTGGTCAATCCCGGCTTCCAGCAAGATCTTCTTCCAATATTCAGCAGCCCTAAACATATCAGGTTTGTGCTCTTCCACTGAACTGACCGAAGGTATCCGGATCAAGCCAAATAGCTCATTTAAAAATCTTTCCTGATGTATTTTTATGTACTCATTTATCTGTTCCATTTGGCTCTTTTTTAGGGATTATTTAATGTGATTATTTGCAAAGATTATTATCCGCCGTTTACTAAATTTTAATGCAATTTTGCTTAAATTTAGCGGTTTTTTAGCTGGCTTTTAGACTCCGAAAATCAATATATTTACTCAATACTTAGAATAATCACTATTATGACCAACAGTCGAAGAAATTTTATCCGCGATGCCGGTTTAACTGCTTCAGGCTTAGCAGTCCTGCCCGATGTAATGAGTTCCTGTGTTTCGCCAAACGATAAGGTTGTTGTAGCCTTAATAGGATGCAAAGGAATGGGATTCAATGATTTAACTGCATTCCTGAAAGAGCCTGGCGTTGTTTGTGCTGCATTATGTGATGTAGACAGCAACATTTTGAACCAACGTGCTGCTGAGGTGGAGAAGATGACAGGGAAAAAGCCTGATTTGTATGAAGATTTCAGAAAGGTAATTGACCGGAAAGATATTGATGCCGTTATTGTTGGAACACCCGACCATTGGCATTGCCTACCGATGATCTATGCCTGTCAGTCGGGAAAGGATGTCTATTGTGAAAAACCGCTGGGCAGAACCATTGAGGAGTGCAACCTGATGGTGAAAGCGGCACGCAAATACAACAGGGTTGTCCAGGTCGGACAGTGGCAGCGTAGTGATCCGCATTGGAAGGATGCAGTAGAATATGTGCACAGCGGAAAGCTTGGCAGGGTTCGTTCAGCCCGTGCCTGGTCTTATGTAGGATGGAAAGGTTCGATTCCTGTTCAACCCGATTCTGAGGTACCGGCAGGGGTAAATTACGATATGTGGCTTGGACCTGCCCCAAAACGCCCGTTTAACATCAACCGTTTTCACTTTACATTTCGTTGGTACTGGGATTATGCCGGCGGCTTAATGACCGACTGGGGAGTCCATCTTCTTGACTATGCCCTTTTCGGGATGAATCAATATGTACCTAAATCGGTGATGGCTTCAGGAGGAAAATATGCATTCCCAACTGATGCAATGCAGACACCTGATACCATGATGGCCATTTATGATTTTGGGGATTTCAACATTGTATGGGACCATACCATTGGGATCTACGGTCAAAACTATGGTCGCGGACATGGCGTAGCCTTTATCGGCGAATATGCCACACTCGTAGTTGACCGGAACGGATGGGTGGTTATGCCTGAAACCAAAAGCACTTCAGCAAAGGCCGACTTTGTGCCTGTCCCTCCCCAGGGAAGCACAGGGAAAGGCTTGGAGTTGCATGTCAAGAACTTCCTTGATTGCATGAAATCCAGGGAAAAACCGAATTGTGACATCGAAATTGGAGCCCACATTGCACGCATCTCATCGCTTGGAAACATTGCCTACCGCCTTGGACGGCAGGTAAACTGGGATGGAGAGAAACAGGCGTTTAAGAATGATGCCGAAGCGGATTTGTTGATCAAGGCAAATTACAGGGCACCGTGGGAGTTGCCCAAGATATAAGTGACTAGAGTGAACTAAAGTGACTAGAGTGACTAGAGTTATCGACTCCGAGCAAATTAAGATTGTTGAGCAAGTACTCTAGTCACTTTAGTTCACTTTAGCTCACTTTAGTTCACTTTTGTTCACTTCTTCACCTCCCTGTAATACAACTCTTTCGCCTCAATCTTCATCCCCGGATTGTGTCCCTGAATGGCGAAATGACCTGACTTGTACTCTTTGTCATCGTAGGTCATTACCAGTTTACCATTTATCCGGAACTCAATGTGTTCACCAACCATCTTGATATGGTATTCGAACCATTCTCCATCCTTGGTCAGCAATTCAGTGGCTTTCCCGGTAGGTTTGCCCGGTTTCCAGAGCCAACCTGTATAAGCATCCTGGTTGTGGCAAATCTGAGCTTCATAACCACGTGGAAAACCATCAATGTTGTCGACCGGAGGATTGCACCGGAAATAAAATCCACTGTTGCTTTTAGATCCCGGATCTGAAGAGATCCGAAACATCCCCTTTGCTTCAAAATCGGTACAGGTAGCATCTGTATAAATATGGCCCATGCCTCCCATGCCAACCATGATCCCATTCTCCACGCTCCATTTGGCTTTTCCGTGAACGGTCCAACCCGAAAGGTCTTTGCCGTTGAACAGGGATTTCCATTTCTTTGCTTCACTTTTGCCAGATAAAAGGAGCATGCATACAATGAATAATAGTGCTAATTTGCTTTTCATTTTGTAGTAATTTAGTTGATTAAACGATTGTGATCCAATTGAAAAAAACATGAAAATCAATCAAACAACCTCTCCTTCGGTGGATCCGGCACAGGCTTTCTCACCGGCCGCAGTACGGATCATCATCATGTCCTGTTGCAGTCTTTGCGAAAACATGGCTAAGTCGGAGCTATGGATGATGATGTTTATTCCCTCCTTCATCCATCTTAGTTGTCTTTCGGGAGACTCTGAAAAATGAATGCCAACAGCCAAGCCTTTCTCTTTTGAAATCCGGATGATTTTCTTGACTGCATCTTCAAACACCGGATGATCATACTGTTCTGCTAGTCCAAGACTTATGGAGAGATCGTGCGGCCCTATAAATACTGCATCCAGTCCAGGGACTGACAAGAGTTCCTCCAAACGATCCAGCGCTGGAACACTCTCAATATTTGCGATGCATACATTCCCTTCGTTCCATTTTGAAAGATAGGTTTTGAGTGAATTTTTGATCCTTTCCGGATTCTCCAATGCCTGATCCAGCAGCTCCCCTTTCAATGGCCTGTATTTCAATGCGCCTACAAGTTCCTTGATTTGGCCCACATTTTCCAGATAAGGAGACACAAGACCCTCAG
Source organism: Prolixibacter sp. (assembly GCA_037440345.1). Classification (GTDB taxonomy): domain Bacteria; phylum Bacteroidota; class Bacteroidia; order Bacteroidales; family Prolixibacteraceae; genus CAINVV01. Next base: position 640 of record JBBIUJ010000042.1, on the reverse strand, counting down.
CCCCCGCATCCATCATCTGACAAGCACGGTAAGGATCAGGGGAGGGTATCCTTACAATGGGAGCGATCCCCATCGCCCGAAAGGTCTGGCACATACGGGCTATCTCCATTCTTTCGAGTGGGATGTGTTCTGTGTCCAAAAAAACAAAATCCAAGCCTGCGCGCTTGGCAATAGCCGGCCAGGTTGGTGCAGTAGAGGCAATACAAGTGCCATACACCATCTGCCCTGCTTTGATTTTTTTAAGCAAAGTCTTTTCCATCAGTAGTTTGAATGACTTGTTGTTGTTAATAGTAGGATTCGATAAACAATTCATGAAATACCCATCCCAACATGTCGGGGCCAACCGAATCCGTCAGCTGGCGGATGGGTATTCCATCTGGCAATTGAAAAACAAAATTATGAACAGATGAATCCATGGCAATTTACAATTTTGTTACGCCACTCCAAAATATATATGCAGGATTTTCCGTTTTGGAATTTTAAGCATAAATTTGAGGGTCTGACCAAAGAGTTCCTTTGTTGGGTCTGACTGATCAATAACTATTAAATTAATAACATGAATCCAATTAACAAACTTTCCAGAAGAGGTTTTATTGGGACATCTGCGGCTGCGGCAGCAGCCATTACGGTAGTTCCATCG
>JBBIUJ010000041.1:0-19387 GCA_037440345.1 Prolixibacter sp. | reverse complement strand
TTGAAATGAATCGAACAATCAAACGACCTGATGGTTCTTACACGAAAGGAGGATTCCTTCTTCAAACAGGAATTGAACTTAACGATATAGCATTTACTATATTTGAATCAACAAATGACAAAGAGAAACTTGCCTTTGCATTAAAATTATCTGAAATTACATTGAAATACAATGTGCCGGCGTTTATTGATACATATGCAAGGATTCTTTACCGATTTGGCGGGAAAAAGGATGCGATTGACTGGCAGACGAAGGCTGTAGCCATCAGTGATTCATTGCATCTCATTGATAATGGGCTTAAAAATGCACTTACCAAGATGCAGACTGGAACATTTTAGTCAGTTTAATTCAGGGTTTTCAGGGAAATTTTGCCAGAGCAGCGCGTTGCCGCCAATCGATTGGACACTGTCGTTCCAGAAATTTTCGTCACTCGCAAGAATTGTTTCTACTGTCGGTTCAATAACCACCCAAGAATGATCAGCAATTTCGGCGGCCAACTGACCGGCGCTCCAGCCGGCATAACCGAGGAAGAAACGCACCTCCTCCTCTTCGACCAAACCGGCGGTGATGAGCGCCGTCAAATGATCAAAATCCCCGCTCCAGAAAAGGTCACCGCTAACTTGCAGGCTGTCTGGAATTTTATCACCAAGGGTATGAAGGAAAAAGAGTTTGTCGTTACTAACCGGTCCACCGAGAAAGGCATTGGCATCAAAATTCGGAAAACCTTTGAAAAGATCCTTCACAAACAGATCGGTAGGCTTATTGAGAATAAATCCAACATCGCCCTCCTCAGTGCATTGGACAAGCAATACCGTTGAACGGCTGAAATAATCCCCCGGCAGAAATGGTTCCGCAATGAGTACCCTCCCCTGCTTTGGTTTAAGCTTGCTCTCAATTTTAAATATGTCCAGATCCAACAGCATAGGATATCAAATAATGGACAATTGACAACTGAAAATTGACAATTGAGGATGGATTATTATTTCTCAATGATAAGAAAAATATCTTCATCTTTCTTTTTCATCAGAAATTCTTCACGTGCAAATTTATCGAGGTTTTTTGCATTCGCCTTCATCTCCTGCAGATGAATACTATCTTTGCGGATTTTCTCAAGAAAATAGGCCTTCTCGACGCGGTATTCCTTTAGTTTGTTGACATTTTTCCGGAGAAAAAAAATGTTGTTGTCGTCGATAAAAATCATCCAAACACTGAACACAATGAAAGCAATCAGATATTTGTTTGCCAAAGGTTTTAACAGCTTCCGGAAGAATAGCGCTTTCATTGTTGCAGGCAGATTATCCACACAAAGTTAGAAAATCTGCCTGCAATAAAAAGGGATCAAAAGGAGTAATCTTATTAATCTGCCAAAAAATTGGGATAGGTAAAATCCCTGGCAGAGACAAAAGTCTCCTTGATGGTACGGATTGAAACCCATCGCAGCATGTTGAAAACAGAGCCCGCCTTGTCGTTGGTGCCTGATCCTCTGGCTCCGCCAAAAGGTTGTTGTCCAACAACAGCGCCTGTGGGTTTATCGTTGATATAGAAATTTCCTGCCGCATTGGTTAATCTGCGGGTCATGTGGTCGATTGAGTAACGGCTCTGGGAAAAGATAGCGCCGGTCAATGCATAAAGTGAAGTTTCATCCAGTAAAGTCAGTGTTTGCTCCATCTGATCATCTTCGTAAACAAAGATGGTAACCACTGGACCAAAAAGTTCTTCCCTCATGGTAATATATTGAGGATCTTTAGCTAAGATGACAGTAGGCTCAATAAAATACCCGACAGTTTTGTCGCATTTACCTCCATAAATTACATCGGCATCCACATCATTTCTGGCCTGGTCGATAAATCCTTTGAGTTTGTCGAAGGAGGCCTCATCAATCACTGCATTGACAAAATTGGTGAAATCTTCGGGAGGTCCCATCTTTACCCTTGCGAGTTGACCTTCGCATTTTGCCCAGGTCTCTGCCCAAATGGATTTGGGAACATAAACCCTGGAGGCAGCAGAACATTTTTGCCCCTGGTACTCAAATGATCCCCGTACAATGGCAGTTGCCAGAGCAGTGGTATCGGCGGTTGGATCTGCAAAAATAAAGTCCTTGCCACCTGTCTCTCCAACAATTCGAGGATAGGATTTGTAATTTGAGATATTGGCACCGATGGTTTTCCAGATATCCTGAAAGACCCCTGTTGATCCGGTAAAATGGATTCCGGCAAAATCGGGATGGGAGAAAATTACATCTCCTGCTGCGGGTCCTGATACAAAGACAAGATTGATTACTCCGGCAGGCAGACCAGCTTCCATAAGTATTTCCATGATCACACTGGCGGAGTAGACTGCCGTTTTCGCAGGCTTCCACACGGAAACATTTCCCATGATGACCGGGGCCACCGGTAAATTCCCCGCAATAGATGTGAAGTTAAATGGCGTTAGCGCGAACACAAAACCCTCGAGAGGCCTGAATTCGTTGTAATTCCACATTCCAGGATTTGACTGTGGTTGCATGGCATAAATATCAGTCATGCATTTTACCCCAAAACGGTAGAAGTCTGCCAATTCGCATGCTGCATCAATCTCTGCCTGGTAGGCATTTTTTGATTGACCCAACATGGTTGCAGAATTGATTTTAGAGCGGTAGGGCCCCGCAATCAGATCAGCAGCTTTGAGAAATACAGCAGCACGATGTTGCCATGGGGTGTTGACCCACTCACTTTTGGCTTTTAATGCTGCTTCAATCGCTTGCAGTACGTGGGTTTTATCGCCCTGGTGATAGCATCCTAGCTTGTGTCCCAAATCATGGGGTGGAAACATCTCCACTTTCTTACCTGATCTAACCTCCTGACCATTGATGATCATGGGTAAATCGACCTGTTTAGCCCTCAATTCCCGAATTTTTTGCTGCAATTCCAGGCGTTCGGGAGATCCGGGAGCATAACTTTTTATTGGCTCATTGACGGGATTTGGTACATTGTAGAATCCGGTTGACATATTGTTGTTTTTTTGTATTATTGCATTAGATTGAACTGACCAACTATTAATATTGATCATGCAAATCTAGGGGATCTCTGTCTCAAATTTGCTAATAAATGTCACCTTTATACATTGGAGATAGAATTTGTATTTATTTAGGAATCATCATGTAGCCGTTTGGATATAGATGCCAAAAAAACCAGAAAACGGATTAAGAGGAAAATATGCCCAGTTGCCCAAACAGGAATTGGGGCTTATAATATTGTTTTTCTATCTCGATCTCCTGTTGCTGATCGGGGCTCTTGCAGTCATTGCACTCGATCTGTTTAATTTTTTCCATGGAAGTTATTTCGTGCCGGCGCTCTCTTTTTTGGGCATATTCATCCTTGTTCTCTTCTTCCTTAGGGAGGGGAAAAAGGATTCTGCATTAAACTCACTGGTCTTTATTCCTTTCCCGGCCTATTTCCTAATGATTTCCCCGCAGTTTGCACTGTTCCCTCCTCAATCATCTTTCCAATATGAAATATACCTGTATCTGGCCGGCGCCGCGTTCTTCTTTCTTTTTTCAGTAAAAAGAAGGCAAATAGTTGTCTATCTTATTGTTACAACTTCGGTATTAACAGGACACCTGATCGCATTCGCCGACAAAGATCTGCTTTTTAAACTCAACTGGAGCCTGACTGGCACTTTGCATCCTTTGTTGATTTATCTTCTTATTAGTCTGTCAGGATTCATCTTATACCTGATTTCGCACACGCGCTTGGCAGGCAAGAACCTGATTATTGAATCGCTCCGTGAAAATCAAACCCGCATATTCCATCAATTTTTCGAAGGAATTCTCCGGTTTTCAATCGATCGCGATGAACTTGGCGAGCGTTCAGGTTACACTGTAACCTATGTAAATCCAGCCTTTGAAGAGTTTTTTGAGGTCAGGAACTCAGAGGTAAAGGAGATGCCGGCTCACCTATTGTTTCAGAAGTTGTTCCGGGACGAAGTGGATTGGCAATCACTGATTGATCCGGTTAAGCGTATCAGAAAGGATATATTGGTGCCACATACCGGAAAATGGTACCGTGTAAGCTCGATCCCGGTTGACAATGATCAGATGATCTTCTTCTTCGAGAACATTACCAGCATCAAAAATACCTTGAAGGAGTTGAATTTCAGCAAACACCGTTACAAGCTGTTGCTGGAAACCATTCCGGATATGTTTTTCGTCATCGACAAGGATGGAACATACATCGACTATGTACCTAAATCTGACAGTGGTATCGACATGCTTGCCAGTGAAATTATTGGAAGCACAATTTTCGAAGTTGGTTTTTCAGCCAGGATGATCACTCAGGTTAGTAAATCGATAAAATCTGTTATCTCGAAAAACAGTATCGAGACCATCGAATATGCCCTGGAGGTGAAAGGGAAAGGATCATGCTTCTTTGAGATGAGGATGGTTAAGCTCAACTCCAACTCAGTTATGGCTGTTTCAAGGGACATATCCAAACAAAAATTTGCAGTTCTGGCCATTGAGGAGGCCAGAAAAAAAGCGGAAGAAGCCGATTTGCTCAAGGCTGCCTTCCTGCAAAATATTTCCCATGAGGTTCGAACGCCTTTGAATGCCATTGTCGGATTCTCCAATGTATTGCTGACCGATGAAGTCTCTCGCCCCGAACGACTTACCTATTTACAGATCATCACACGAAATTGCCAGATCTTGCTTCATGTTTTCAGTGATACCATCAAATTATCCAAAATTCAGAGCGGGGTTGAAAAAGTGGAGAAACAATTTTACAACCTTAATGGATTGGTGAATGACCTGAACCGCCAGTTCATGTACGAAAAGGAACAACTGGAAAAAGACCACCTCAAGCTCATTCCGGTTAAAGGAAATGACCATCCCAAGTTTTCAGTTGTCTGTGATGGCAATAAGATCAAAGACATCATGGAAAGCTTGATGGACAATGCCATAAAATTTACTGAAGAGGGTGAGATTGAATTCGGTTACCGTTTATCTGATAATTCGACCATTGAGTTTTTTGTGAGGGATACCGGAATAGGAATTCCAGAAGATCAGTTCAGTAAAATTTTCGAGCGGTTTTACCAGATCGATTTGAGAATAAAGCGCACTTATGGAGGATCTGGTATCGGACTTTCGCTTGCCAACGATTTCGTTAAAATGCTGGGGGGCACGATCAAAGTTGAATCCACTCCTGGAATCGGATCAAAGTTCTCTTTCGAGATCAAGTACGATGATGCAACCAGCCACCTACGAATTGTTTAATCCGCACGGAAAATACTCAAACAGTTCTATCCGGATAAAGAGTCAGACACTCCTTTAATGTACCAAATTGTTGGTTTTCCCGGCCAAAATATTTGATCAGGCTCCTCAGTCGCTCTATCAAAACGCACCCCGAATTCCTGACAATATAGGAGGGCAATTTCACCTCAGGCGACATTATATCCGCAAACTCCCATGGGTGAAAATAGATGTTGAGATAGCCATCCTTCAGTATCGACCTTTTGCACATATGCTTGTAAAGATTGATTGGAAAATTGTGCAGGGAAAGCCAAAAAAGCGGTAATCTGAAAAGGGCAGATACGGAAGCTGGAATCTGGCAGAGTCCATCTTCATAAAAAACTCGTCGCGGCTTGTCCAGATTATTGTATTTTCCTGGTAAGAAAGTAGGGTTCAATGAGGAGTTATATTTGTAACCGGCCTCAATAACCGGCAATGCTTCAAGAGGCGCCATGTTTGGCATTCTAAATCCGAGTACCGGCGCCCCGGTTAGCTGCTCCAAAACCCTTTTTGATTCTCCCAGGTCCTTCTGTTCGAAGGTTGCATGGAAATAACCATGTGAGGCCACCTCATGCCCTTCATTGACCATTCTGTCTATCAAATCAGTGGCATGAAGCGCGAAGTTTGCCGTGCAAAAAAAAGTTGCCTTCACCTTTTCCTGCTGCAGCAAATCGAGTATGCGCACTGTCCCGATTTTCGAGATTGACATTTGCTGCTCAAAATTCAATGTCTTTGTATAAGGAAGCGGATTGTCAAACTCCTCAATATCGAAACTTAGAAATATCATCTACTCTGAGTCTTTTAAATTCGTTGACTTAACAATGTAGAGCGGCCGATCTTTTACCTGCATAAACATCTTCCCGATATAGATCCCAATAATTCCCAAAACACAAAGTTGCAGTCCCGAAAAAAATACAACAGTTAGTATCACAGATCCCCAACCATAGGCATAATGGCCTGAATAATAATAGGACCATATTACATAAGGGAGGTACAAAAATGATAGCAATGAAAGTATAAAACCCAGATATACGGCAATATAAAGCGGGCGTGTACTTAACGAAGTGATACCGCTAAAGGCAAATTTCAACATTTTCCGAAAAGTATACTTGCTGCTGCCCGAATGTCGGGCATCCGGATGGTAATCGATGGCAATCTGTTTAAAGCCAACCCATTTAATCAATCCCCGAATAAATAGGTCATTCTCTTTAAACCGGGAAAATATATCTGCTACACGTCTGTCAATCAATCTGAAATCAGAGGTTCCCTTTTCTATTTTGATGTCAGATAACCAGCTAATAAAGGAGTAGAAACCGTTTGATGTTTTGCGTTTCAAATAGGATAATTTTTCACTCTCTTCCCTCCTCGTATAAACAACATCGAAGCCCTCCTCCCATTTTGACAGAAGTTTTACAATGATTTCCGGGGGATGCTGCAAATCGCAATCCATTGAAATGACACAATTTCCATTGGCGCTGTCCAGTCCGGCTTTAAGCGCATTTTGATGGCCAAAATTTCTTGACAATTCGATGTAAAATACCCCCTCCCGACCAATTGAAAGATTCCTGATCTTTTCCAAAGTATCGTCTGTACTTCCATCATCCACGAAAATCAACTCCAGATCGTAAAGGTCGAATGGGAAACATGATTTAATCCGCTCGTCAATCATTTCGATATTTCCCGACTCATTGTGCGCGGGAAGTACTATTGAAACAAGTTTCTTTTTCATTCCAAAGGATTTGATAAGTAGTAATCCGATTTTCTAAACAGCATCTCGTAGACAATTGTCAGCCAGATAAGGGTGCAAGGCAATGCCTGCAAGGCATAAGGCCTTATAATCTGCCGATATAACGGACCTGGGAACAAATCGGAAGGGCCAAAGCTTGAAACGACAATCCCAAAGATAATCAGAAATAAGTTCCATCCGGAATAGGGACGCGGTTGAATAACAAACCATATAGCAACTCCTGTAATTGCAATGATATAAGTATTTGGTTCACTGCCGGTGCTAAACAAGACGGTAAAGATTAAAACGGATGCAAGCGTAAGTAGCTGATAGCTATTCTGCCGGTACTCCCTGATTCTCAGGTATGGCATGGCGAAAAGGAGAAGCGCCCCAAGAAGAATCGGGAGATTGGAAAATTCGAAATTCCCCGTGGATTTGTGGATCATACCTAAAAATGAAACATTCTGCTGAAGTGCACTCCCATTGCCCTGGTTTTTAATAATCAACTCGTTAAACCAATCCTTGTACTGACCGGTAATAAACCCAGGAGAGGAAATAAACATAGGTAGTACAAAAAAGACAACACCCCAGATAAAACTCCAAAGTATCAATTTAAATTTATGTTTCGAAAAGAAGAAAAAGGCAAATCCAACGATTCCATAAAGTTTAACGAAGGTTCCCAGCATGATCATAAAAGCGGCCCAACCATCCTTCTCCTTCCTGATAAAGGTATATGACAAGATAATAAGGGCGGCAGTTGCAGTGTTGAATTGCACATTCGTTTGGGCAATAATCATCGAATTGGTGCAAATCAATAGAACAGCAAGGTGTTGCCAGGGTTTTAATGGCAACTCCATTATTGCATAGTACAATACCATGGCCAAAAAAAGCAGCCAAAGCGTTACGCCTAACAGATCGGGCATTAAAGCAAACGGGGCCATTAGAACTCCAAATACCGGGCCGTAATGGTTCACATCATCAAAAAATTGTGGTCGATGCTGATAGAGAGGGAATTGTTCAAGAATATTCAGAAAAACATATTTGTAAATCTTGTAATTGTTGTGCACACGCCCTGTAAGAGAGTTGAAAATGCCCATAAAAACCGAAACAGCTATCCACAAATAAAGGAATACCCGGCCATCCTTGAAGAATGGCTTACGGAAAAAGGACACAAATTTCGTTCCGGTTTGCATAATGAAGGATCAGATATTTTTAAGTCTTTAATGCCCTGATCAAGCCACGTCTAAGGTAGGGAGCTTTTAGCTTTCTGTCAGTATAGATAATTAAAAAACCTTCAGAATGAGACGTTTCGAATCCATTTTGTTTCAGCATTCCATTTAACTCCCTTTCATCTTCCTCTTTGTGATAGGTGCAAATTGCCACTTTCAATGACTTTCCTTCCCTTAATATTCTTTGACAACCACTTAGTAACTTTGATTCTGCACCCTCCACATCAATTTTCAGAAACGATAGCTTTTCTTCAGGCGAAAAGTAATCATCCAAGGTTGTACATGTAGCATTGGTGACATCACCAGCAAATTTATTCACAATCGTCACCTTCTCCTTCCAAGGGGCAAAGGTCGCTCTCAGCGGTTCAATCCACTCCTTACCACTCTCAAAAAGGACAATCCTGCCGGCCTTCCCTACATTGCTTAGGGCAAAAATTCCTTCTGCGGCGCCAATATCAACCAAAACATCACCTTTTTCAACTTTGAAACCATTTGTTTCGTAACAATGAGGACTCCGTATATCCTGTTCTCTTCTCAGCTCATTGTAACTTAACCTGATTCTCTTCTTACTCCATCTTTTCTTGAAATAGAGCCTTTTCCCCTCATGTATAACATAACGCAATCCCGTTTCCTGGTCGTAGAGGACTTCGATGGTATCTTCTATGTACCCATCCTGAAAGTAATAAGGAATCATGGCAATTCCGCGATTTTTTACATAATCAAGAACCTTGCTAATCTCTTCACCAATAGGCTCTTTTAAACCAGCATAATAGGTAAGAATATTTGCCCTGAGTAGGTGGGCAACAATTTTTTTTCGAAAAAATTTAGGTACGATAATGCGGTAAACAGCAGTATTCAGGATATTCATCTAAGTTAATTTACGTGGTCAAAGCAACTGACGGGGCAGGTAGCTTGATCGGCGAAGTTAAATAAATCGCCACCAACATACAAAATTTTAAAAGAGGCCACCAAAAGGAGATGTTGAGATAGTCTATAACAGGAACAACAAATATGCTCACTTTAGGCCCAAGTTATCAGATAGATTAGGTACCCTGAAACTATTTTCTATCAATATACACTATTTTTTTAGCCGAGTATTAAAATATTCAACTAAATTTAACCGGAATTGATGATGGAATTGATCAATACAGCACGACTAAACTAACTTATCGATGATCATTGGGTTCGAAGCGAAAAGGCTATTTCAGAATTTCTCGGGATTAGGCAACTACAGCCGAAATACTGTGAATTTGTTGGCCCGGTTTTATCCAGAGAACAGTTACCTACTTTTTGCCCCGAAGCTTACATCGCTTTTTATTCCGCCGCAATCAGTCGGGGTTATATCACCGCAATCCAAATTCTTCAAACGATTCAGGTCTTATTGGAGAATGTACAGGGAGGCAGGATTGGCAAAAAAATACCACGTGGATATTTTCCATGGACTAAGCCACAATTTGCCTGTCGGAATAGAAAAGAAAGGAATCCCTTCAATCGTAACCATTCATGATCTTATTTTTCTTAGATTCCCTGAATTTTACAAACAAATAGACCGCAAACTCTACCTCCTCAACACTTTGAGCAGTTGTCGAAGATGCACAAAAATATTGGCTATCAGCCATCAAACAAAAGAAGACCTCATCAACTATTTGGGTATTGGGGAAGAGAAAATTACGGTTCTTCATCAATCCTGCGACAGACGATTTTATGAACGGGTAGATGAGGAGCAAAAAGATTCTATTCGTAAGAAATACGATCTCCCTGAAAAATTCATTCTTTGTGTTGGAACCATTGAACAACGAAAAAATCAACTGGCAATTTTGAAAGGGGTAGTTGAGGAGAAGTTGACCATTCCGGTAGTTCTTTTGGGAAAACCGACCGAATACAAACGGTTGCTGGACGAATTTATCATTGAATCCGGTATACGGAAACAGTTGATTTTCTTGCACAATACCGATTTTTCAGATCTTCAGGCAATTTACCAATTGGCTGAGATTATGGTCTATCCCTCCTTCTTTGAGGGGTTTGGATTACCTGTCCTCGAAGCGCAGGCTTCGGGATGCCCGGTTATCACCTCAAATATCAGTAGTATGCCGGAAGCCGGAGGAGATGGCGCGGTCTATGTAGATCCGGCGAACGGTTCGGAAATTGGAATTGCGATCCGGAGGATTTTGACTGACAAGGAATTTAAAGAGGAACTAATTCGAAAAGGAACTGCGAATGCCTTGCTGTTCAACGACCAGGCTGTTGGAGAGAAATTGGTCAAGTTGTACCAATCGCTTGTAAAATAAAATTGAGCAGTGATAATCCCGGAAGCTTCTAGGCCCTATTTACGCATGTAGTAATTTGTTCCTGAACCGCCTCCCTATTTCTCAAAGAGTAGTTAACAGACTTGGCACTCAGCCATTTTCCGGAAAAGGCTGCGGTGAAATAATACTCGACCAATCTTGCGTAAATTCGCCTGTAGACTTGAAGCGGCCGGACAAAGAACAAGATGGCTCCCAGAAAGGCCGGAATTGCTCCGAGAAGCAAACTGTTTAAAATCAAGATCATATGCATGGAAAAGGCTTTCCAATCATTTTCATGTTTCGAAATATGGAGATGCCTGGAGATATAAACCTCTGTCTTTGTCAGTACCGTAACCTCCAAATTCAATCGTGATGAGCCGCCATGCAAGTGACCAATTTCGGCAGTTTTAAGCGTAACAATTTCCCCGCCCTTTTCCATGGCTCTCCGGCACAAATCAACATCTTCGAAATACATCCAATAATCTTCGTCCCATTTCCCAAGCTGGAAAAACCCATCCCTTTTGATCATAAACACAGATCCGGAGACCCAATCGGGATAGATATAATGCTTTGTTTGAACAATTGCATCTTCAATAGGGCCTTGAAAAAGCCTTCGGATAGATCTTAGCCATCCCGTTAAAGTTCCGGGAGTCAAGAATTTTCCGTACGGACGGTCTTTTGATCCATCCTCCCTGATCTGACTGCACGAGACAATAGAATATTGCGGTCTTACCTGAATCTCTTCAAGCATGTCGTACAGTGCATCCGCCGAAACAGTCGTATCGGGATTCAAAAATAAAAAGGTATGGCCCTGGCTAACTGATGCGCCAAGATTGCATCCATTGGCAAAACCATTGTTCCCTGTATTCGAAATAAATATGAATTCTGGGAACCTACGGATGTTCTCTTCAATACTTCCATCGTTCGATTGGTTATCAACCACTACAACTTCCAAAGAAAAGCGGTTATCCTTGAACTCCCTGATAGACTCAAGACATCTGGCGAGCTTCTCCCCGCCTTTGTAGTTAACAATTATGATAGATAAATCTTTCAACCGATCAGCAATTTAAAAAATAGTATAAGTAGCAGAACTAAATGTTAATCCCAACTTGGACAATTTGGTTACCCAATAGTTTAATCAACAAATCAAAAATCAGCTTGGACGTATGAGTCAAAAATATCAGAACATTAAGTGAGATATCCGTTTTTTCAGTAAATTGAGCCTCTGAATCAATGAATAGTCCTAATACTTCAACAAAATGAAAAGAAAAATTTTTGCAACTTTAACTTTAACCCTGGTTGCACTTTTGGGTTTTTCCCAATCAAAATTTAACGGATTGGATATGAATTTGGGAAATCTTTACAGAACCTCCGATGCCAAAACCCGCTCTATCAGTCCTGAAAATTTTACCGGAGAGAAGGGAAAAGGAGGAATGGCAAATCCCGCCGACAAAGGAAAACCCAATACGGCCAACGCCGCTAACGCCGCGCGTGATTTGGGGCAGGGATGGAAAATAAATCCCTTTATCGAAATCAAACCGGGTCAGACATTCACGCTAGCAGAAATGGAGGGTCCCGGGGCAATTCAGCATATCTGGATGACCCCTACCGGGAACTGGCGTTTCTCCATTCTGCGCATTTACTGGGACGGTGAAAAAGAACCTTCGGTGGAGTGTCCAGTAGGAGATTTTTTTTGCCAGGGATGGAACACCTATGCGCAATTGACCTCTTTACCTGTCTGTGTTAATCCAGGAAGTGCCTTCAACTGTTATTGGGCCATGCCATTCCACAAGAAATGCAAAATAACCATGGAGAACATCAACGACAAGGATGCAATGTCAGTTTATTACCAGATAGATTATACTTTGACAGAAATACCAACAGATGCCGCCTATTTTCATGCGCAATTCCGTCGTTCAAATCCTGTTGAATCATCTGTTTATTCTATCGTCGATGGTATCAAAGGCAAGGGGCAGTTTGTGGGAATTTACATGGCCTGGGGCGCCACCAACAATGGCTGGTGGGGTGAAGGGGAGATAAAGTTTTACATTGATGGAGATACTCAATTCCCAACAATTTGCGGTACCGGTACCGAAGACTATTTTTGCGGATCCTACAATTTTGACCGAGACGGGAAATACAAGGAGTTTTGCACACCCTATTCGGGCCTTCATCAGGTGATTCGGCCCACCGGAGATTACAAGGTGATGATGAGATTTGGATTATATCGTTGGCACATTGTAGATCCAATTCGTTTCGAAAAAGATCTGAAAATAACGATTCAGGATTTGGGTTGGCACCATGGAGGACGTTATCTGGCACAACATTCAGACATTGCTTCTACTTGCTTCTGGTACCAGACTGATCCGCATAGCACATTTCCAAAACTACCGGAATGGAGGGAACTGGAGGTAAACTAACTTTATTATCCTCTGATAATAAGAGCTTTCAGAATATGCCACACCATGTTGGGATTTTCTTTCAAACGGCGGGTTGAATAGTTAAACCACTGAGTGCCAAACGGAAGATATACACGCATGGTGTAGCCCTTTTCAACAATGGACTTACGCAATTTGGGGTTAACTCCATACAACATCTGAAATTCGTACTTCTCTTTGGGAATGTTGAGCCGTTTGACCAGAAGCATAGATTGTTCAACCAGGTAACGGTCGTGTGTCGCAATCCCCACAAAGACGCCGTTTTTTAACATGAATTCGAGATCCTCCATATAATGATCACGAACTTCCTGGTACCCTTTGAAGGCGATTGATTTGTCCTCAATATAGATTCCTTTGCACAAACGGAAATTGAGGGTGGCTGCGGTGGTGTCGCTGCTTTCCATCATATTTTTCACATCGTCAAGGGTTCGCCTCATGTAAGCCTGAATGACCAATCCAACGCGGTTGGGAAATTCATCTCTCAACCTGTTGTATATGTTAATCTCATCGTCCGTGCAGGTCGAATCTTCCATGTCGATCCGAATGAAACCATTGTATTTATCGGCAACTGTTACTATTTCCCTGATGATCCTGTAACAAGCCTCTTTGTCGATCAGAAGACCAAACATCGAAGGTTTGACAGAGAAATTCCCCTTGATTTTTCTGGATGAAAACTGTTCAATCACTTCGATGTATTGAATTTTAAAGGATTCAGCCTCTTCGAGTCTTGTGATGAATTCACCCAATATATCAATGGTTACAGCACATCCTTCGCCGTTTATCTTCTCTGATTCGCGAATGGCATCAGCGAGGTTCTCTCCTGAGATGTACTTCTTGGAGAAAATCCACACCAAACGTTTGGGCATATAAGGAAGAACAGCTGCTATCAGTCGATTAATCATCATCATCAATTTATCTACTCGTTGTTTATGTAAAAGTAGCGATGCCCTCTTAGTCAATCTATGATGTTTATCAACTCATCGAAAAATAAAGCAGAGAAATGACTATGTGAAAATTATATTCTGACCTCTGGGGAATTAGCAACTAATCCTTCCTCGCTTGTTGGATGAAAAACACAATTATTAACATATGAAAAATAGCCCGACTGACATTGCAGATAAAACATTTCAGCTATATTTGTCTCACTTAAATAAAGATCTAGAACATCATTATTATAATATGAAGAATTCAACGATTGTTTCTGTGGTACTGGGAGTTGCTGTTGCCTTGCTCTACCTGCTTCATTTCATGGGAAATAAAAGCAGTATGAATCAAAAAGGCAATAACTATTCAGAATCGTCAAAATCAGTTTCAATTGCCTATGTTAAAATGGATTCAGTTCTTTTCACTTATGAACTGGCAAAGAAACTGACTGCAAATCTTCAGGTAAACCAGGAGTCTTTTAAGAAGGAGTACAGCGCCAAAAGGATAAAATTCGAAAAAGAGGTAGCTGCATTTCAGGAAAAGGTACAAAGAGGAGGCTTCCTGACCGAAGAGCGGGCCAAGCTTGAACAGGAAAGATTGAGCGGACAGCAACAGGAGATTGAGAGGCTCGACTATGAGCTAACGCAGAAACTCAATGAAATGCAGAGTCAAATTAACCAGCAGATCATCGACAGTATCTCCTCCTTTCTGAAGAGCTACAATGCTGATAAAAAATACGACATTATCCTCAACAGCTCGAGCATGCTCGAAGGAACCCCAAAATTCAACATCACCAAAGATGTCGCTGTTGGGCTGAACAAAAGGTACAAACCCTGATACCCTTAGGCCGGAAAAAATTTCTGAGCATCCAAAGGTTTTGTTTATGGAACTTATCAGTTCACTATGTCAATATTCAGGGCCTATCTTGATCGGCAGCAACCACTTTCAGTAACAGAACTGCTCTCTATCCCTGAAAACAAGGGTTCCCTTTTTGTTACCATACCTTGCTTTGATGAACCGGATCTCATCCGCTCGCTGGAGTCTCTAGCAGCCTGTACTCCTCCATCATGTGGTGTAACAGTCATCGTTGTCGTTAACTCCTCAGACCGGACTCCTCCTCAGTTATTGTTCAATAATTTACAAACCATTCAATCTATTCAGGCATGGTTCAATAGTGGTATAAGGCCTTTCTATCATCTTCGGCTTTTGCATGCTCCTGCATTGCCATCAAAATGGGCAGGAGTAGGTTGGGCAAGAAAAATTGCCATGGACGAAGCCATCCGAAGCCTTGATCAAAGGGGCCTGGAAGAGGGTATCCTGGTTGGATTTGATGCCGACAGCCTGGTATCAAGGAACTACTTCACCTCCATTGAAACAGCTTTCAGGGAAAATCCACATTTCAATTTTGTAACACTCAATTTTTGTCATCCTGTTGATGATCCTGCGTTGACAAACTCTCTGCGTGAAGGAATAATTCTGTATGAACTCTACCTGCGATACCTTCGAAATGCCATGAAATGGTGTGGTTACCCGCATTCCATTCATACTGTAGGATCGAGTTTTGCAGTAAAAGCCAGTTCTTACGTGAAGCAGGGAGGCATGAACAGAAGACAAGCAGGGGAAGATTTTCATTTTTTGCACAAGATGGTCCTGCTGGGCGATTATGGGGCTGTCAAAGGGGCGACAGTCTATCCGGCAGCTCGAATATCCCACAGGGTTCCTTTTGGAACCGGCGCTGCAATGAAAAAATGGGAGGATGGCGATAGAGAACTCCATTCTGCCTATGCCTTAAACTCCTTCGATACTTTACGTCCTCTTTTCAGAAATCCCGGACTCCTTTTTGATGCAGACAGGACAATCTGGAAAGAGTTGATTGAGCAATTAGATCCCGTTTTGCAGAATTACCTTGAGCAGACAAAAACCCTGAACCGGTTAGATGAGCTGAAAAAAAACTGCTCAGATTTGAAAATGTTTACGAGGAGATTCTACCATCTGGTCAACGCCTTCTGGATCATTCAATACCTCAACCTTTGCGAATCAATTGAGGGTGGCAAGGGAATACTGGTGGAAGAAGCATCTAAACTCCTAAAAGAATTAAAGGTGGTGACAAAAGATGGCACGGATGCAAGGAATCTATTGGAAATCTACCGGCAACTCGATTTAAAATAAAAAAAGTTTCCAAAGTTGATGCTACTGATATGATCTGATAGTAACACAAAACTTTGGAAACTTTATAAAATATTGCTATTTCTATTCTGTTAGCTCCTCCAGCTGAATCATCAACTGGTCTTTACGTACTTTATCCCCTTCCGATACAAGAACCTCTTTCACCGTGCCTGCAAAAGGCATTTCAAGTATGGTCTGCATCTTCATGGCCTCATACTTGAGCAGTTTATCTCCGGCATGAACCTCTTGTCCGGGTTTTACAAATACCTCTAAAATCGTACCCGGAATAAAGGAGCGTATCTGGTTCAGATCAGCCGGCTGCCACTTCTTCCGCATCCCATATTTCTTGGTCAGCAGCGTATAGTATTGTGCCGTATTGACGACGAATACCTCATATTTTGGTTTATTCTCTTCCATAATGGTCTTATATTTAGATCAATTAATGATCAGAATGGAGGAACTCCATGTTTTTTTGCAGGTCTCTTATCAACTTTATTTTCTGAAATTTCCAGAGAGTGAATCAAGCGCGCACGGGTTTCGAGAGGTTCAATCACCTCATCGATGTAGCCTTTGGAGGCAGCGACAAATGGATTGGCAAACTTATCCTTGTACTCCTGAACTTTCTGCTTACGCATTTCAGCCGGATTCTCAGCTTCATCAATCTCTTTACGGAAGACAATATTTGCAGCGCCTTCCGGACCCATCACCGCAATCTCGGCTGTCGGCCATGCGTAGACGAAGTCGGCGCCCAGATGACGGGAATTCATGGCAATGTAACCTCCTCCGTAAGCTTTCCGAATGATCACAGTTACCTTAGGGACAGTTGCTTCACTGTAGGCATACAAAAGTTTGGCTCCGTGACGGATCACACCGGAATGCTCCTGATCAACTCCCGGCAGGTAACCAGGCATGTCTTCGAGGGTCACGATAGGAATGTTGAAGGCATCGCAGTAGCGGACAAAGCGGGCAGCCTTATCAGAGCTGTCACAATCAAGAACACCTGCCAGAAACATCGGTTGGTTCGCAACAAATCCTACAGTATTACCAGCAATTCGTCCAAATCCGATGACGATGTTACGGGCAAAAAGCTCCATGATCTCAAAGAAATCTGAACTGTCCGAAATTGCCTTGATGATGTCGCGGATATCGTATGGATAATGCGGGTCGCTTGGAACGATGTCTTCGATGCTGGTGGGAAAAGTAGGAGCCTGTGTTGGGAAGCGCAACGCTTTTTGCGTATTGTTCCATGGAATAAAGGAGATCAGTTTCTTGATCTGCTCGAAACACTCATCTTCACTCAGTGCATAGAAATGGGCATTACCTGTGGTCTCACTGTGGACAAGGGCGCCACCAAGCTCTTCCATGGAAATCTCTTCGCCAAGTACAGTTTTGATTACACTTGGACCGGTAATGAACATCTTTGAAATGTTCTCCACCACAAAAACGAAATCGGTGAGGGCTGGAGAATAGACGGCGCCACCGGCACAAGGGCCGAGGATTACTGACAATTGCGGAATAACTCCGGATGCTTCAGTATTGCGGTAAAATATTTCACCATATCCTGCCAATGAGTTAACCCCCTCCTGAATACGCGCACCTCCCGAATCGTTGATCCCAATTATTGGAACCCTCATTTTAAGCGCGTGATCCATAATTTTGGTAATCTTGCGGGCATGCATCAAACCCAAAGATCCGCCTGCGACGGTGAAATCCTGCGCATAAATACAGACAGGTTGGTTGTACATGGTACCGGTCCCAATGATGACACCATCGCCGTGTAAGACCTTTTTCTCCATGTCGAAATCTTTTCCTGTGTGCTCGACAAAGAGGTCATACTCATGAAAAGAGTTTTCGTCAAGGATCGCTTTGATCCTTTCGCGGGCAGTCTTTTTGCCCATGGCAACCTGTTTCCCTATGGCCGCTTCGCCACCACCTTGCTGAGCCTCTTTCTTTCTCCTGCGAAGGTCTAGGATGTTTCTTTTTAATGACATAATTTGTAGCTGTTTACTTATGTTTTGTCCTAAATAAGAACTGATTTCTGGTCGAAATATGGTGCGACAAAAATACGAAAATTATTCTCTTTGGCTTTATAAGATGGAAGATTGCCTCCTGATGTTTCAGAAAAGCATACCTTCTTCCCTGATACTCAATTGAATTATTTCGATGCTCTTTTGTAAAGTACCAGCGCTATCATGGCATAAATTAAATTTGGAAGCCACACTGCGAGCAACACATTGAAACCAGCCTTGAAAGCAAAAATGGTACTTACCTGCATAAACATAATGTAGGAAAAACTGAGCAAAAGTCCCAAACCAAGATGAATGCCGATTCCTCCCCTGGTCTTTCTGGATGCGAGTGAAACGCCGATGATGGTCAATATAAAAGTACTTATGGGACCGGAGGTCCGCTGATATTTTTCCTTCTCATAACTTGTTACGTTGTCTACACCTCTCAACTTCAAGTCCTTGATGTATTTATTCAACTGCCAGAAATCCATGGTCTCCTCCTTGGAACTTTGTTGACCAAATTCGCCCGGAGTCATCCTTAGTGTAGTGTCGATCTGTGTACCCTTGGAGATCTTCTCAACACTGCCGCTCATGTCCCTGACAAAATAGTCGTGGATTACCCACTTCTTCTTTTCGCGGTCCCACTTGATATAATCCGCTATCAATTTTGACTTTAGCTTTGTGCCTTCAAATTTTTCGATGGTAAATTTATACCCAACATCACTCCTGTTGTTGTAGCTTTTCATGTAGATAAACAATCCCGGCTCTAACTGCCTATGGATGTTTTTATCCGTATTGATGTATTCGTTTTTAATGTAGGTAGTGCGGAAATTCACCCTCGACAAGGCAGTGGGAGGAATTATGAAATTTCCCAATATCCACGACATGACCGCAATAATGCCGGAGGCCACCAGATAGGGGCGCATCATTCTTTGGTAACTGATCCCACTCGACTGAATAGCAATTATCTCCGAGTTGTAGGCCATTTTTGAGGTAAAATAAATGACCGCAATGAAAGGTAAACAGCGCGCTAAAAGATTGGTGAAGTAGGGAATAAAGGGGAGGTAATAATCGAATATGATGGCTTTCAGGGGAGCCTTCTTTGAGATAAAGTCGTCAATGTTTTCGCTGATGTCAAAGATGATAGAAATACTAATAATCAAAGCGATAGCCAGGAAGAAAGTTCCCAGGTATTTTTTGATAATGTATCTGTCGATGCGTTGTAAATACTTCTTGCCCATCTGTACAAAGGTAATATTGTAAACTCAATCAGAGCCTGGTGCGCATTTGTTTTACCATCTGCTCTTTCCAGGGTTTAAAAGTACCCTGAAAAATCTAGATCGGAAGAGC
>JBBIUJ010000040.1:0-19639 GCA_037440345.1 Prolixibacter sp. | reverse complement strand
AAATATCGAAGACAAAAGTAAGTCTCCGGCATTGAACTCTTGTCCGCAGCGTAGGGGCGTGTGTGTACGTGTATACACTACGACGCCTAAAAAGCCGAATTCCGCCATGCGGAAGGTTGCCAGGGTAAGGCTAACCAATGGCAAAGAGGTGAATGCTTACATTCCGGGAGAGGGTCACAACCTACAGGAGCACTCTATTGTTCTTGTTCGTGGTGGTCGTGTTAAAGACCTGCCGGGAGTTCGTTACCATTTAATTCGTGGTGCACTTGATACCGCCGGTGTCGAAGGCCGCAAGCAACGTCGTTCCAAATATGGCGCAAAACGCCCAAAACCGGGGCAAGTAGCTGCTACAACAAAAAAGAAAAAGTAATTAAGTAAAAGAAACATTAGTTATTAGTTTGGAGGTTTGGTTGAGTAAGGGCTTGTCTTGAACAGGCTGTATAACTGAAGGCTAAACAACAACCGATTCGAATAACACAAACATTTTGTAACTAAGATGAGAAAGACAAAACCAAAAAAACGGATCATTCTTCCCGATCCGAAATTCAATGACGTTCTCGTTACTCGCTTCGTGAACAGTCTTATGTTTGATGGAAAGAAGTCCATCGCATTCAAAATCATTTACGATGCCCTTGACATCGTTGAGAAGAAGATGAAAGATACTGAAGTGTCTGCTCTTGACGTTTGGAAAAAGGCGTTGATCAACATCACTCCCCAGGTTGAGGTTAAAAGTAGGCGTGTCGGTGGTGCCAACTTTCAGGTTCCGATGGAAATCCGTCCTGAAAGAAAAGTGGCAATCTCTATGCGTAACCTGATCCTTTTTGCAAAGAAGCGTTCCGGGCACTCAATGGCCGAAAAACTGGCCGCCGAGACCATTGCCGCTTACAACGAAGAGGGTGGGGCATTCAAGAAAAAAGAAGATACACACAGAATGGCAGAAGCAAACCGCGCGTTTGCACACTTCCGGTTTTAACCGGATGTTTTAGATAGTTTAGTTTAGATTAGTACGATAAATTTATAATGGCGAAAAGGGACCTTACAAATACCAGGAACATCGGGATTATGGCGCACATCGATGCCGGTAAAACGACCACTTCAGAGCGGATTTTGTTTTATACGGGCAAAGTTCACCGCATTGGTGAAGTTCATGATGGCGCAGCAACGATGGACTGGATGGAACAGGAGCAGGAGCGTGGAATTACCATCACTTCTGCTGCGACATTTACTGAATGGACATACCAGGATATTGTTCATCAGATCAATATCATTGATACTCCGGGCCACGTCGACTTTACGGTTGAAGTGGAGCGTTCGTTAAGGGTTCTTGACGGTGCGGTTGCAACCTTTTGTGCCGTAGGTGGGGTAGAAGCCCAATCAGAGACTGTTTGGCGTCAAGCGGATAAATATGGCGTGCCTAAAATTGCGTTCATCAACAAGATGGACCGTTCTGGCGCCGATTTTTTCAATGTTTACAACGACATCAAGGAGAAATTAGGGGCCAATCCGGTTCCAATCCAAATACCTATTGGCGCAGAAGAGCGTTTCAAAGGAATCATCGACCTGGTAGCCATGAAATCAGTTGTATGGCACGATGAGACCATGGGAGCCGATTATTCCGTTGAGGAGATTCCGGCTGATATGATGGAACTTGCCATGGAATGGCGTGAAAAACTGGTTGAGTCGGTTGCTGAGCAGGATGAAACCTTGATGGAGAAATTCTTCGAAGACTCCAACAGTATTACTGAAGAGGAGTTGAAACATGTGATTCGTAAAGCTACACTTAAGGGTGTGATTATTCCGATGTTGTGCGGATCGGCGTTTAAAAACAAAGGGGTTCAGACCCTTTTGGACGCAGTTTGTGCCTATTTGCCCAATCCTTTGGATGTGGCCTCTATCGTTGGTACAAATCCAGACACAGGCGCCGAAATCGAAAGAAAGCCGGATGTTGGCGAACCGCTTGCAGCACTTGCTTTCAAAATTGCTACCGACCCGTATGTTGGCCGTTTGTGTTTTATTCGTGTTTACTCCGGTAAAATTGATGCAGGTTCATATGTATTAAATACCCGCACCGGGAAGAAGGAACGAATTTCACGCCTCTTCCAGATGCACTCCAACAAACAACAACCCCGCGATGTAATTGAAGCCGGCGACATTTGTGCCGCAGTAGGTTTCAAGGATATCCGCACAGGTGATACCCTTTGTTCGCTCGATCATCCAATTGTACTCGAGTCTATGACCTTCCCGGAACCGGTAATTGGTATCGCGGTTGAACCGAAAACCCAAAAGGATTTGGATAAGCTGTCGAATGGCCTGGTGAAACTTTCTGAGGAGGATCCAACCTTCCAGGTCAATACCGACGTTGATAGCGGACAGACCATCATCCGTGGTATGGGTGAGCTCCATTTGGAGATCATCATCGATCGTTTGAAAAGGGAATTCAAAGTAGAGTGTAACCAGGGTGCTCCCCAGGTATCTTACAAAGAGACCATTACCAAGGAGGTTTCGCTTCGTGAAGTTTTCAAGAAGCAAACCGGTGGACGTGGTAAATTCGCAGACATCTCCGTGATTATAGGTCCGGTCGATGAAGACAAAACAGGACTTCAATTTATTGATCAGATCAAGGGGGGTACTATTCCGCGGGAATACATTCCTTCTATCGAGAAGGGCTTTAAAGAGGCTATGAACAACGGTCCCTTGGCCGGATACAAAATTGAAAACCTCAAAGTTGTTTTGGTGGATGGTTCCTTTCACCCGGTCGACTCCGATGCACTCTCTTTTGAGTTGTGCGCCAAACAAGCGTTTAGAAATGCTGCAGCAAAAGCCAAACCGACTTTGCTGGAGCCGATCATGAAGGTAGAAGTTGTTACCCCTGACGATTACATGGGTGACATTGTTGGTGACCTGAACCGACGTCGTGGTCATGTGGAAAGCATGGATGCCAAATTCGGCGCCCGTGTCATCAAAGCACTGGTTCCGCTATCCGAGCAGTTTGGTTACGTTACAACATTGCGTACCCTCTCTTCAGGACGTGCTACCTCTACGATGGAGTTTTCCCACTATGCAGAAGTTCCAAGGAACATTGCACTTTCAGTTCTTGAAAATGTAAAAGGAAAAACAGAGTTGTTATAACACTAAATACGTTCTTATCATGAGTCAAAAAATCAGAATTAAACTGAAATCGTACGATCACAATCTGGTTGACAAATCAGCTGAGAAGATTGTAAAGACTGTCAAATCTACAGGTGCTATTGTTAGTGGTCCAATTCCACTCCCAACACATCGTCGTATTTTCACGGTTTTGAGATCCACCTTCGTCAATAAAAAATCGAGGGAGCAGTTCGAATTATCTTCCTACAAGAGATTGATCGACATTTACAGTTCAACCGCAAAAACTATCGACGCCCTAATGAAACTGGAATTGCCCAGTGGTGTTGAAGTTGAAATTAAAGTTTGATAAACTGCTTAACAAGTAGAAAAAATGCCAGGATTAATTGGAAAAAAAATCGGAATGACTTCCGTATTCAGTGTTGAGGGGAAAAACATCCCATGCACTGTGATTGAGGCTGGTCCATGCACGGTAACCCAGATCAGAACCCTTAAAACCGATGGTTATGAGGCTGTTCAATTGGGATTTGTCGACAAAAAAGAGAAGCATGCGACCAAAGCAGAAATCGGCCATTACAAAAAGGCCGGTACTACTCCTAAGAAAAAAGTGGTAGAATTTGATGGGTTTGGTGACGATGTGAAGCTGGGTGATGTCCTTACAGTTGACATGCTTGAGGCTGATACCTTCATCGACATTACCGGCATATCAAAGGGTCGCGGGTTTCAGGGTGTTGTTCGTCGTCACGGCTTCGGCGGTGTTGGACAGAGCACACACGGCCAGCACAACCGCTTGCGCGCACCAGGTTCTGTCGGTGCCTCTTCCTATCCTTCCCGCGTATTCAAAGGAATGCGTATGGCAGGTCGTGACGGTGGGAAAACTATAACTGTTCAAAACCTTCAGGTATTGAAAGTTATTCCGGAGAACAATCTTTTAATTGTTAAAGGTTCTGTCCCCGGAGCCAAGGATTCATACTTAATTATCTTGAAGTAATGGAAATCGCAGTTTTAAACAGAGCAGGTGAAGAGACCGGAAGAAAAGTAGATCTGAATCCCAGTATTTACTCGGTAGAACCTAACGATCACGCGATTTATCTCGACGTGAAGCAATATCTGGCAAATCAACGTCAGGGTACCCATAAGAGCAAGGAACGTGGTGAAGTGTCCGGGTCAACCAGAAAGCTGAAAAAGCAAAAAGGAACCGGTGGCGCCCGTGCGGGAAGTATCAAATCAGGTACCATCCGTGGTGGAGGCCGTATGTTTGGCCCACGTCCGAGGAATTATGGTTTCAAATTGAACAAGAAACTCAAGGAGTTGGCACGCAGATCTGCCCTGACCTACAAGGCCCAAGGCAGTGATATTTTAATTCTTGAGGACTTCACAATTGAAACGCCCAGAACGAAAGAATTTATCACACTTCAAAATAATTTGAAAATAGGTGATAAAAACTCGTTGATAGTGTTATCGGAAGCAAATAAAAACATATATTTGTCAACCAGAAATTTACAGAACATTGAAGTTGTAACTACCTCAGACTTATGTACTTACAAAATCATGAGAGCTAAAAAAATAGTTTTGGCAGAGAGTTCTGTAGCTAAATTGGAGGAATTATTTAAGATTAACGCGTAAGAAAATGGTTGAAATTTTGATTCGCCCTATCGTAACCGAGAAAATGAATGCCCAAGCGGAGAAATTAAATCGCTATGGTTTCATGGTAGATAAGAAGGCAGATAAGCATCAGATCAAAAGGGCCGTGGAAGAGATCTATGGCGTTAAAGTAGTTTCTGTCAACACGATGGTATATGCCGGTAAGTTAAAATCCCGTTTTACAAAGAGTGGGGTGATTACCGGACGTACAAATGCTTATAAAAAAGCAGTTGTCACGTTGAACAAAGGAGAGAATATTGATTTTTACAGCAATATCTAAGTAAAAAATGGCAGTTAGAAAGTTAAAACCTGTAACTCCGGGTCAAAGGCACAAAGTGATTGGTACTTTTGACTCAATTACAACTGGCAATACACCTGAAAAATCATTGTTAAGGCCCATGAAGAGCACCGGTGGTAGAAATACCAGTGGTGTGATGACAATGAGGTATATAGGTGGCGGGCACAAGAGAAAATACCGTGTAATAGATTTTGTCCGTGAGAAGGACAATATTCCTGCACGTGTTGATTCGATCCAGTACGATCCAAATCGTACTGCTCGTATCGCACTCTTGATTTATGCTGATGGAGAGAAGCGCTACATGTTGGCACCCAATGGCCTGGAAGTAGGTCAAACGGTTGTCAGCGGAAATGAAGTGGCTCCCGAGATCGGCAATTCGCTACCTCTTGGAAAAATACCTCTTGGTACAATCGTTCACAACATTGAGTTGCATCCCGGTCAGGGCGGTATTATGGCCCGCTCGGCCGGTACCTACGCGCAACTCACCTCACGTGAGGGACGATACGCCATCATCAAACTCCCCTCAGGCGAGTCACGTATGGTACTGGTTGCATGTCGTGCGACAGTAGGTACCGTTGGAAACGCCGATCATGCCCTTGAAAGATCAGGTAAAGCCGGTCGAAGCCGCTGGTTGGGGCGTCGTCCCCGTGTTCGTGGTGTAGCCATGAACCCTGTGGATCACCCGATGGGTGGTGGTGAAGGACGTGCATCCGGTGGACATCCGCGTTCACGTAAAGGGTTGCTTGCGAAGGGTTACAAAACCCGCGCGAAGAAAAAATCTTCGACCAAGTACATTATTGAACGTAGAAAAAAATAATCGCGAAAAAACTGAGTAGATTATGAGTCGTTCGTTAAAAAAAGGCCCTTTCATCGACTTTAAGTTGGAGAAAAAAGTGTTGGTTCTCAACGAATCAGCAAAGAAGTCGATCGTTAAAACGTGGGCAAGACATTCAATGATTTCGCCTGATTTTGTAGGACATACCATTGCAGTACACAACGGGAATAAATTTATTCCGGTTTATGTTACTGAGAACATGGTTGGACACAAATTGGGTGAGTTTTCTCCTACCCGCACCTTCAGGGGTCATGGTGGCAATAAGAAGAAATAAGCCATGAACGCGGATATGTATAATAGAAGTAAAAAGTACCAAGATGGGTTCTAGAAAAAAGCAAAGCGCTGAATTGCTCAAAGAAGCAAATAAACAGAGATGTCAAGCTGTTTTGCGCGACTGTCCCACTTCGCCGCGTAAGATGCGCCTTGTTACCGATATGATTCGTGGAATGGCGGTAAATCGTGCACTAGACGTATTGAAGTTCTCTTCCAAAGAGGCATCACGCAGAGTAGAAAAACTCCTTATGTCGGCAGTTGCAAACTGGCAGGCTAAAAATGAAGGGGTTAGACTTGAAGAAAGCAACCTATACGTGCAGGAAGTTTTTGTTGATTCGGCCCGCATGCTGAAACGTTTACGTCCGGCCCCGCAGGGAAGAGGACACCGTATCAGAAAGCGTTCCAATCACGTGACTGTCCGTTTGGCAAGTAAAAATGTTGTAGAAGAAAATACGAAATAATAATATGGGACAAAAAGTAAATCCGATTTCTAATAGGCTTGGAATCATCAGAGGATGGGATTCCAACTGGTTCGGAGGCAACAATTATGGTGATAAACTGATCGAGGATCACAAAATCAGGGCTTATCTGAATGCACGTCTTGCAAAGGCAAGCATTTCGAAGATAATCATTGAACGTACCTTGAAACTCATCACCATTACTGTTCAGACTTCCAGGCCCGGTATTATTATTGGTAAAGGTGGTCAGGAAGTAGACAAACTCAAAGAGGAGTTGAAAAAGATCACCAAAAAAGAGGTTCAGATCAATATCTTTGAAATTAAACGTCCTGAATTGGATGCTCAGATTGTTGCCAACAACATTGCCCGCCAGGTAGAAGGTAAAATCGCCTACCGTCGTGCAACCAAGATGGCCATCGCTGCAACCATGCGTATGGGCGCTGAAGGTATCAAAGTATTGTGTTCCGGTCGTTTAAACGGGGCAGAAATGGCCCGTTCTGAAATGTACAAAGAGGGTAGAACCCCTTTGCATACTTTAAGAGCCGATATTGACTATGCACTTGCTGAAGCTTTAACCAAGACCGGTTTGATCGGGATCAAGGTTTGGATATGCAGAGGTGAGATTTACGGTAAACGTGATCTTTCTCCAAATGTAGGTCAGGCACAGCAGACACGTAGCACGAATGCCCGTCCAACCCCGCCTGCTGGTGGCAAGGGTGGCTTTAGAAAGCGTAAAAAGTAATTAGTCTGATAATCATCAACAAAGCGAAACAAGATGTTACAGCCAAAGAAAGTAAAATTTAGGAGAGTACAGAAGGGCAAACTGAAAGGCAACGCGCAACGCGGAAACCAATTATCGTTTGGATCTTTTGCCATAAAGAGCTTGGAAACTGCATGGATCACTGGTCGCCAGATAGAGGCAGCCCGTGTTGCAGTAACGCGTCACATGCAGCGTCAAGGACAAATTTGGATCAGAATTTTTCCGGATAAGCCAATTACCAAAAAGCCAGCCGAGGTTCGGATGGGTAAAGGTAAGGGAGCACCGGAAGGTTTTGTTGCAACAGTAACTCCCGGTCGCATTCTAATCGAGATCGAAGGGGTTCCTTTTGATCTGGCGAAAGAAGCTTTACGCCTGGGAGCCCAGAAATTTCCAGTGAGTACTAAGTTTGTTGTACGACGCGATTTTGTAGAAACTTCAACAATTGAGTAATGAAAACGCAAGAAATCAAAGAGCTTACAACAGCCGAAATCACAGAGAAATTAGAAATAGGGAAAGAAGAGATGGTTCGTATGTGCTTGAATCACAGCGTAAATCCTCTTGACAATCCGATGAAAATACGGTTCGCCCGCAAAAACATCGCTCGTCTGAATACCGAATTACGCAAACGTCAAATTGAAAACAAATGATGACAATGGAAACAAGAAATCTACGTAAAGAGCGTATCGGAGTGGTGGTCAGCAATAAAATGGAGAAAACCATCGTAGTTGCTGAAAAAGGAAAAGAGAAACACCCGATTTACGGAAAATTCGTGAACAGGACTACCAAGTTCTACGCTCACGATGAGAAAAACGAGTGTAACATCGGCGATACCGTCTTAATTATGGAAACCCGCCCACTTTCAAAGCAGAAAGGGTGGAGATTAGTAAAAATCTTAGAAAGAGCCAAGTAATATGTTACAGCAAGAATCACGTTGTACAGTTGCAGATAATAGCGGTGCTAAAACAGCTCTGGTTATCAGGGTATTGGGCGGGACAAAAAAACGTTACGCCTCTGTTGGAGATAAAGTTGTTGTGACTGTGAAAACCGCACTGCCAGGCAGCGATACCAAAAAAGGATCGGTTTCTAAAGCAGTCGTTGTTCGTACTTCCAAAGAGGTGCGCCGCAGCGACGGTTCCTACATCCGTTTTGATGATAACGCTGTTGTACTGCTGAATGCTGCAGGCGAGATGAGAGGAACACGTATTTTCGGACCGGTGGCCCGTGAACTTCGTGACAACTTCATGAAAATAGTCTCACTGGCACCTGAAGTACTTTAATATTTAATCAGACCATGCAGAAAAAATTACATGTAAAGAAAGGAGACACGGTCGTCGTAATCTCCGGCAATTCAAGAGGCTCCGAAGGGAAAGTACTTGAAGTGGTCAGAGAAAAGGATCGTGCCATTGTAGAAGGAGTTAATCTTGTATCTAAACATACAAAACCAAATTCCAAGCACCCGCAAGGAGGCATCATCAAACAGGAGGCGTCTATTCACGTTTCAAATTTGATGCTGAAAGATCCTAAAACAGGGAAACCTACCCGTATCGGACGCAAGCTCGATAAAAACGGGAAACTAGTTAGGTATTCAAAAAAATCAGGGGAGGAGATTAAGTAATGGGATACACACCTACTTTTAAACGCAAATATCAGGAGGAGATTGTTCCTGCATTACAGAAGGAGTTTAATTACAAATCTGTGATGCAAGTTCCGGTCCTTGAGAAGATCATCATCAACCAAGGTCTTGGTTCTGCAATTGCCGATAAGAAAATCATGGAGGTAGCCATCGAAGAGCTCACTTCTATCAGCGGACAGAAACCGGTTTCAACCATCTCCCGCAAGGACATTGCCAACTTCAAACTTCGTAAGAAAATGCCGATCGGTGTAAGGGTTACCCTTCGCAGCGACCGCATGTATGAATTTTTGGATCGTTTGGTCTCAATTGCACTTCCCCGCATCCGCGACTTCAAAGGCATTGCCGACAAATTCGACGGTAGTGGCAACTACACGCTTGGTGTTACCGAGCAGATTATCTTTCCTGAAATTGTGATGGATAAAGTGACCAAGATGAATGGTTATAACATCACCTTCGTAACGACTGCAAAGAACGACGAGGAGGGATATGCACTACTGAAAAGTTTTGGTTTACCGTTCAAGAACGCAAAAAAGAACTAAAAGATATGGCTAAAGAATCAATGAAAGCCCGCGAAGTGAAGCGTGCAAAACTCGTTGAAAGGTTTGCAGAAAAGCGTGCCAGATTAAAAGCTGAGGGTGATTACATCGGTATGAGCCTTTTGCCTAAAAATTCGGCAAAGATTCGTCTGCACAATCGTTGCAAACTGACAGGTCGTCCGAAAGGATACATGCGCCAGTTTGGTATCTCCAGAATTCAGTTCCGGGAAATGGCCTCCAGTGGCCTAATACCCGGAGTTAAAAAAGCAAGTTGGTAATCGTTTAAATTTCGCAAAGATGACAGATCCTATTGCAGATTACTTGACCCGACTCAGAAATGCTATTAAAGCAAAACACAAAGTCGTGGAAATCCCTGCGTCAAACATTAAAAAAGAGATTACCAGAATTCTGAAAGAAAAAGGGTACATACTCAATTATAAATTTGACGAAGAAGTCAACTATCAGGGAAGCATTAAAATTGCCTTGAAATACCATCCTGCTGATGGTACTCCGGCAATAAAAAATCTAAAACGTATCTCTAAACCCGGACTTCGCCGCTACTGCGGTATTGAAGATGTCCCAAGGGTATTGAACGGATTAGGCATCGCTATCATTTCTACCTCCAAAGGTGTAATTACCGACAAAGAGGCCAAAGATTTGAACGTTGGTGGTGAAATATTATGTTACGTTTATTAATAAAGGAGGATTATTATGTCAAGGATTGGAAAACTTCCCATTGATTTACCCGCCGGAGTTACGATAAACGTCGACAGTGAAAATATTGTCACCGTTAAAGGAGCGCTGGGCACCCTGGTTCAGAAAGTAGACAAAGATATTGAAATTGCGGTTGAAGGCAACCAGATTTTGGTAAAACGTCCTACTGAACAGAAACGTCACCGTGCCATGCACGGATTGTACCGCTCACTCTTGAACAATATGGTTCAGGGTGTATCAAAAGGCTATGAAGTGAAACTCGAACTGGTTGGAGTTGGTTACCGTGCAGAATCACAAGATCAGGTACTTGACCTGGTACTGGGACATTCTCACCACACTTACCTGCAATTGCCAAAAGAGGTAAGCGTTACAGCTGTTACTGACAAAAGAGCCAACCCTATCATTACACTTAAATGTGCTGATAAACAGTTGATCGGTCATGTTGCGGCTAAAATCAGGTCGTTCAGAATGCCAGAACCTTACAAGGGTAAAGGGGTTAAATTCGTTGGCGAAGTATTGCGTCGCAAAGCTGGTAAATCGGCTTCTAAAAAATAAATGATTTTTAGTTATGGCTCTTACAAAAATTCAAAGAAGAGATAGAATTCGTATGAGAATCCGGAAAGTTGTTTCCGGTTCCTCAGAGGTTCCTCGCATGAGTATCTTTCGCAGCAACAAGCAGATATCTGTTCAGTTTGTTGACGATGTAGCGGGAAAAACCTTGTTGGCAGTTTCTTCATTAAACAAAGAAATCGCTTCTCAAGCCGGAACCAAAACTGAAATTGCTGCCCTGGTCGGGAAATTGGCTGCTGAAAAGGCACTTGCTGCCGGAATCACTGCCGCCTGCTTCGATCGTGGAGGCAACTTATATCATGGACGAGTTAAAGCAGTTGCTGAAGCTGCACGTGAAGGAGGTTTAAAAATATAACCGTTATGGCGAAAAATATTAAAAAAGTAAAAACCAGCGATCTTGAGCTTAAGGACAGGTTAGTTGCAATCAACCGGGTCACCAAGGTTACCAAAGGAGGTAGAACTTTCAGCTTTTCAGCAATTGTTGTCGTCGGAAACGAAGATGGTATTGTTGGCTGGGGTCTTGGAAAAGCCAGTGAGGTTACAGCAGCTATCGCCAAAGGCGTTGACGCGGCAAAGAAAAACCTCGTTAAAATCCCGATTATTCACGGTACTGTTCCTCACGAACAAACCGCAAAATTCGGTGGAGCAAATGTATTGTTGAAACCCGCCTCTTCAGGTACCGGAGTAAAAGCCGGAGGTGCTATGCGTGCCGTTCTTGAAAGTGTTGGAATCCATGATATCCTCGCTAAGTCCAAAGGATCGTCTAACCCTCATAACCTGGTAAAGGCAACTTTTGAAGCATTGGTCGAACTGAGAGATGCCTACACTGTTGCAGAACACCGCGGTGTGGCTCTGGACAAAGTGTTTAACGGATAAATCTAAAGTACATTATGAAAATTCGTATTACACAGTTTAAGAGCAAAATTGGCGCATCCAAAGCTCAAAAGAAAATCATTGATGCGCTCGGATTGCACAAATTGAATCAACCCAAGATTCATGAGTCAACACCCGAGATTTTAGGAATGGTTAGAAAACTTCAGCACTTAGTGAAGGTTGAAGAAGTTAACGAATAATATTTCTTATAAATGGAATTAAATAACTTAAAACCTGCTGAAGGTTCTGTTAAAAAAGAAAAGCGGATTGGTCGCGGACAAGGTTCTGGTCATGGTGGTACATCTACCCGTGGTCACAAGGGAGCTAAATCCCGCTCAGGATACTCTTCCAAGAAGGGATTCCAGGGAGGTCAGATGCCGCTTCAACGTCTTGTTCCCAAGTTTGGGTTCAAGAATATCAATCGCGTTGAATATAAAGCGATTAATCTCAGTGCGCTACAGCAATTGGCGGAGGATTTAGGGATTGCGACCATCGATTTTCAGACATTTTTGGAGGCTGGATTTGTTAGCAAGAACGACAAAGTAAAGATCCTTGCCAAAGGTGAGTTGAAAAGCAAGCTGGATGTAAAAGCACATGCTTTCTCAAAAACTGCCAAAGAAGCCATTGAAAAATTGGAAGGTACTACCGAATTAATCTGATTCTGATGAAAAAGTTGATCGAAACGCTTAAGAACATTTATAAAATTGAGGATTTACGATCCCGGCTAAGTGTGACTCTGTTGTTCCTGATGGTTTACCGTTTTGGATCCTTTGTCATTTTGCCCGGTATCGATCCAAATCCTGCTCATTTTGAAGCTTTAAGAAATCAGACATCGGATGGGATTCTTGGACTGCTGAACATGTTCTCCGGAGGCGCTTTCTCCAATGCATCAATCTTTGCATTGGGAATTATGCCTTACATCAGCGCTTCGATCGTGATCCAGCTTTTGGGATTTGCGGTTCCTTACATTCAAAAGTTGCAAAAGGAGGGTGAGTCTGGTAGAAGAAAAATCAACCAAATGACCCGTTATCTGACCGTTGTGATTTTGATATTCCAAGGTTGGGCTTATTTGGCCAACCTCAGGTATCAACTTCCTGAACAGGCATTTTTAGTAAGTGCTTTTGCATTCAATGTGAGTTCAACCATTGTTCTGGCTGCCGGTTCCATGTTTATCATGTGGCTTGGGGAACGGATCACGGACAAAGGGATCGGGAATGGTATTTCACTGATTATCATGATAGGTATTATTGCCCGTCTACCTCAATCGCTGGCCCAGGAATTTGTGAGCAGGCTGGCTGAGCAGGGAAAGGGATTTATCATGTTGATTGTTGAATTGGTAGTCTTCCTTCTGGTTATCGCCAGTACAATCCTGTTGGTTCAGGGTACACGCAAAGTGCCGGTACAATATGCAAAAAGGATCGTCGGTAATCGTCAGTACGGCGGTGTTCGTCAGTATATTCCGTTGAAAGTAAATGCGGCAGGCGTTATGCCAATCATTTTTGCCCAGGCAATCATGTTTATCCCTGCAACTGTGGCTGGCCTCTTCTCTTCCGATACAATGGGGCGAATGATGGCATCCTTCACTAACTATACCGGTTTCTGGTACAATATGATCATGTTTTTGATGGTAATTGTATTTACCTATTTCTATACCGCCATCACCATCAATCCTAACCAAATGGCAGAGGATATGAAGAAGAATGGCGGATTCATTCCGGGTATCAAACCTGGGAAAAGAACAGCAGAGTACATCGACACCATCATGTCGAGAATTACACTTCCTGGTTCCATCTTCCTTGGATTGATCACCATACTACCTGCTTTTGCAATGATTTTGGGTATAAATTCATCGTTCGCACACTTCTTTGGCGGCACCTCTTTGTTGATTTTGGTCGGGGTTATCCTCGATACATTGCAACAGA
The DNA here is from genome assembly GCA_037440345.1 of Prolixibacter sp. Lineage (GTDB taxonomy): Bacteria > Bacteroidota > Bacteroidia > Bacteroidales > Prolixibacteraceae > CAINVV01. The sequence continues at coordinate 6,018 of JBBIUJ010000040.1, read as the reverse complement.
TTGAGAGCCACCTTTTGATGCGTCACTACGATGGGTTGCTGAAGTCTGGTCGCATCAAGGGGCGCACTGCCGGAGCGAATATGTAATTGGTTGGTTGATCCAACAAATTGTGAGGAATTTTAATATCCTGGCAAGTTAGCTGTACAGCATCATCATACATCAGAATGGGACTAGCAAAGTTGCCATCTGATACGTTCTGATCATTTTGCAGAAGTTTACCTGTTTCCGAAAAAGAGTGTTGTATCTTTTTTTTCTTTTCAGTATCTTTGCCGACCTGAAAAAATCGATCGCCTCCGTTTTTTTATGATTACTTCCGGAATTTACGTGATGGAAGTAAGCGCGGCAATGAAAAGACCATCTTTTAAGATGTTGGAAGGAGAGAGGGGAGTGTAACTTCATCGAGCCCTGTCGAATGATTGAATGATTAAGGTTTGCTCTAAGGAGCAGTTTGGGGAGTAGTTTGAGTTTTCAAATTTAATGCAGAAGTATTAGTTTCTATGTCAAAGCAATCATTTATTGAACAAGACGGAACAATTATTGAAGCATTGTCCAATGCGATGTTTCGGGTTGAATTGCAAAATGGTCATGTGATAACGGCCCATATTTCGGGCAAAATGCGCATGCACTATATTAAAATTTTGCCTGGCGACAAAGTGAAGGTTGAAATGTCACCTTATGACCTTAGTAAAGGAAGAATCTCTTTCAGATACAAAAATTAATAAGTAGAAAAATGAAAGTAAGGGCATCCATTAAGAAACGTAGTGCGGAATGCAAGATTGTAAGCCGTAAGGGACGTCTCTACGTGATAAACAAAAAAAACCCGAAGTTCAAACAACGTCAGGGTTAAAAATGTTAAATTTATAACGATTTTTTAATCAATATAAGATTATGGCTCGAATAGTTGGTGTAGACATACCAAATAACAAAAGAGGCGAAATCGCCTTGACCTATATTTTCGGAATTGGCCGCAGCCGCTCTAATGAAATTCTTGAAAAGGCAGGTGTCGATAAAGACATCAAAGTCAGTGAATGGAATGATGATCAATTCAGCGCAATTCGTAAGGTTATTACCGAAGGTTTCAAGGTTGAGGGTGAACTGCGATCTGAAAACCAGATGAGCATCAAGCGATTGATGGACATTGGTTGTTATCGCGGAATTCGTCATCGTTTAGGCCTTCCGGTTCGCGGACAAAGTACCAAAAACAATGCCCGTACCCGTAAAGGTAAAAAGAAAACAGTTGCAAATAAGAAGAAAGCTACTAAATAAGAATAAGTAGAGATGGCAAAAAAGACTGGAATATCTAAGAAAAGGGTTGTAAATGTCGAGGCTGTTGGTCAGGCTCACGTTTCATCCTCTTTTAATAATATTATCATTTCGATGACCAACAACAATGGAGAGGTAATCTCATGGTCATCAGCCGGGAAAAAAGGCTTCCGTGGCTCAAAGAAAAATACTCCCTATGCAGCTCAAACTGCATCTGAAGAGTGTGCAAAGACAGCTTTTGATCTTGGTTTACGCAAGGTGAAAGTATATGTAAAGGGACCGGGGAACGGCCGCGAATCTGCTATTCGTGCTATCGCTAATGTTGGTATCCAGGTGACTGAGATCGTCGATGTTACCCCAATGCCTCATAACGGTTGTCGTCCTCCTAAACGTCGTCGTGTCTAATCATCAGTAAATTAAATTAAAAAACATGGCAAGATACATAGGTCCTAAGTCAAAGATTGCTAGAAAATTCGGTGAACCAATTTATGGTCCGGATAAGGCTTTTGAGCATAAAAATTTTCCTCCGGGAATGCACGGCAATAGCAAGCGCCGTAAGAAAGTATCAGAATACGGTACACAGTTAAAAGAGAAGCAAAAAGCGAAATACATGTATGGCGTTTTAGAGCGTCAATTCCGTAACCTCTTCGAAAAGGCACATTCACACAAAGGTATTACCGGTACTGTCCTTTTGCAGTTGCTCGAAAGCCGTTTGGACAATGTGGTTTTCCGTTTGGGAATTTCTCCAAGCCGAGCAGGTGCGCGCCAGTTGGTATCTCACAAACACATTACTGTCAATGGTGAAGTAGTCAATATCCCCTCATACACTGTTCGTCCAGGCGAAGTAGTAGCTGTACGCGAGAAATCTAAATCATTGGTTGCAATCAATGATTCACTCTCCTCACGTCGTCACAGCAGCTTTTCATGGTTGGAATGGAACGGCGAGGCAAAATCGGGTAAATTTTTGAATGTACCAGAGAGGGAAGAGATTCCTGAAAACATCAAAGAGCAGTTAATCGTCGAATTGTATTCGAAATAATTAATATAAGGTTTATGGCAATTTTAGCTTTCCAGAAGCCGGATAAGGTGATCATGATCGAGTCGGATGACAAAATCGGTAAATTCGAATTTCGTCCTCTTGAGCCTGGTTATGGTATTACCATCGGAAATGCATTACGCAGAATTTTGTTGTCATCCTTGGAAGGATATGCAATCACAACGATCAAAATCGAAGGTGTAGAGCATGAATTTTCTACCATCCCGGGTGTGATTGAAGATGTTACGGAGATGATTCTTAATCTGAAGCAGATCCGTTTCAAAAAAATTGTGGAAGATTTTGACAGTGAAAAAGTCACTGTTACCATTTTCGGGCAAAATAAATTCAAAGCGGGTGACATCAACAACTTTATCACAGGCTTTCGTGTTTTGAATACCGATTTGCTGATCTGCAACATGGAGACTGATGTGAAACTTCAGATCGAGATGACGATCGAAAAGGGTCGCGGATATGTACCTGGTGTGGAGAACAAACCTGTTGATGAGGAGTTCGGGGTCATTCCAATTGATTCTATTTTTACTCCCATCAAGAATGTGAAATACTCGGTCGAAAACTATCGTGTAGAACAAAAAACCGACTATGAAAAGTTGGTGATTGATATCCATACAGATGGTTCTATTCATCCGAAGGAGGCTTTGAAGGAAGCAGCTAAAATTCTGATCTACCATTTCATGCTCTTCTCTGACGAGAAAATCACCCTCGATTCTGATGAGAAATTTGCCAATGAAGAGTTTGATGAGGAAATTCTGCACATGCGTCAATTACTGAAAAATAAACTGGTTGATCTTGACCTTTCCGTCCGTGCACTCAATTGTCTAAAGGCAGCTGATGTGGAGACGCTTGGAGAGCTGGTTACTTATAACCGGAATGACCTGTTGAAATTTAGGAATTTTGGCAAGAAATCCTTAACAGAACTCGATGATTTGTTGGTAAATCTCAATTTGAGTTTCGGGATGGATATCAGTAAGTATAAATTAGACAAGGAATAATTCAAATGAGACATAGAAAAGGTTTTAATCATTTAGGTAGGACCAGCTCTCACCGGAAGGCAATGCTTTCCAACATGGCAAACTCCCTTTTGCTTCACAAACGCATCGCTACGACCCTTGCAAAAGCAAAAGAACTGAGAGTTTTTGTTGAACCATTGATTACTCGTGCCAAAGAGGATACCACCCACAACAGAAGGGAAGTATTCAGCGATCTGAAAAGTAAATCTGTAGTGACAGAGCTTTTCCGTGATATTATCGTGAAAATTGGAGATCGTCCGGGCGGATATACCAGGATACTGAAAACAGGCAACCGTATTGGTGATAATGCAGAGATGTGTATCATTGAACTGGTCGATTACAACGAGAACATGCTATCAACTCCCAAAGCTGATACCACCAAAAAACGCAGGGTTCGGAAACCAAAGAAGAGCGAGGCTCCTGAAAAAGTGAGCAAAAAAGTTGAAGCGGCCTCAGAAGAAGCTGCTTCCTGATCTCTTGTGAACCCAATCATAATCAAAAGCCATCCTACCGGGATGGCTTTTCTTTTTACCCTTTTTGCTATTTTAACTTAAAAACAGATTTATAAAATATTTACCTCCATTGTTAGATAAATATATAAATTGATACATTTTTTGTGTAATTTTCACCTGCATATCGGAAAGATCTTCAGAATCGTTTTTTGGAGCAGTGATGGTTGTGAGCTTGTGGATAATTATAACTAACATAATAAACTCTTTATGAATTACATTAAAGAAAAACTTTTGAAGAAGGGTGAAGAAGAGCGCCTTGTCGTAAAACGTTTGATCAGTGAATTTGGAAGCACCATGCTTGAGTCTGTGACTATCGATCAAGTACTTACCGGAATGAAGGGAATTACAGGACTGCTTACCGTAACCTCTAAGCTCGACCCAAATACAGGTATCACCTACCGTGGATATACGATACCTGAGATACAGCAAAAATTGCCGAAAGTCAGGCCTGAGGGTGAGCCTCTCTCTGAAGGACTGTTCTACCTTTTCCTGTTGAATGAGATTCCTACCAAGGCGGAAGTGGATGCCCTTAGCAAAGAGTGGGTTAGGCGCAGTGAATTACCGGAACACGTGATTGAAATTATGGATGCCATGCCGCTTACCAGTAAACCTATGACTCAATTTAGTACGGCCATTCTAGCCATGGCAACTGAGTCAAAGTTTCAGAAGGCACACCGCGACGGATTGCATAAAAATGATTATTGGGATACAACTTTTGAGGACGTAATGGACTTGATTGCACGTCTTCCGGTCGTTGCAGCTTATATATATCGCAGGAATTTTAAAGACGGAAAGTTTATCCCTCCTGATCCAAACCTCGACTGGGCCGCCAATTTTGCCCATATGATGGGTTATGATCAGGACGAAGTGTACAGACTTTTCAGGATGTATATGATGATTCACGCAGACCATGAAGGTGGAAATGTTTCTGCCCACGCCACGCATCTTGTTGGGTCGGCGCTGAGTAATCCATATTACTCCTACGCTGCCGGTATGCTTGGTTTGGCAGGCCCATTGCATGGATATGCCAATCAAGAGGTTATCAACTGGATTTTTGAAATGAAGGAAGAGATTGGAGTCAGCGCAAACGAAACGGAAGAGCGGGAGAAAATTGAAGCCTATATCAGAAAGACCATCTCATCTGGTCAGGTCGTTCCCGGTTACGGGCACGCAGTATTAAGGGTTACTGATCCGCGTTTTACAGCACAACAGATATTTGCCCAGAAATATGTGGAGAATGATAGCCTGGTCGATACAGTCAATCACCTTTACGATATTGTTCCTCCAATTCTGAAGTCGCTTGGTAAAATTAAGAATCCATGGCCCAATGTAGATGCATTCTCAGGTTCACTGCTTCAACATTATGGAATTACAGAGCACTTCTTCTATACGGTTATGTTTGGTGTTAGTCGCTCTTTGGGCGTTCTTGCTCAATTGGTTTGGGACAGGATGTACAATTTGCCTTTGGAAAGACCATCTTCAGAAACACTGGAATTCTTCAAAAACAAAGCTGGAATTTAGGACCTATAATATTACACAGAGCTGCACAGGGAAGCACAGAGGTCCACAGAGGTTAAGATTATTTTATCTCTGTGTAACGCTGGACTTCTCTGTGTAACTTTTTTATGTCACCAATGTTGAAAATATGCCATACAACGGATTGAATGATTTTGTTGAGGTACTTGAACATAACAATGAACTGGTACGGATCAATCCAAGCGTTAATACCGTTCTGGAAATTACCGAAATTGTTGACCGTATCTCCAAATCTCCTGGAGGTGGGAAGGCCCTTTTGTTTGAAAACAACGGAACGGCTTTCCCTCTCTTGATTAATGCATTTGGTTCCGAGTCAAGAATATGTCTGGCTCTTGGACATACATCACTCGGTGCTATCAGCGCAGAACTGGAAGAGTTATTTAAACAACTGGCTGGTCCTGCCGGGACTCTTTTGGATAAATTGAAGTTGCTTCCTTTGCTCTCAAAGATTGCTTCCTGGATGCCTAAAAAGAAGAGAGGCAAAGGTAGGTGTCAGGAGATTGTGATGGCAACACCTGACTTGACCAAACTACCTGTTCTTACTTGCTGGCCTGCCGACGGCGGACCTTTTGTGACATTGCCCGGAGTAGTTACCCGAGATCCGGAAACGGGTGTCCGTAACGTGGGAATGTAACGGATGCAA
>JBBIUJ010000039.1:0-19684 GCA_037440345.1 Prolixibacter sp. | reverse complement strand
CCAGTGCAATCTGATTTTAAGCGATTATCGCAAAAAATTGCAGAATTGACTCAATCTGCATTGCAATCCATTACCGATATCATATGGATGACATCGCCCAGAAATGATTCCCTTCAGGGGCTGCTGGCTAAAGTAAACAGTCATCTGTATGAAACATTGACCGACAGCGGTATTCAATACCATGCTGAGATAAATGCTCCTGATGAGATCATATTAATGCCGGATGAGCTTAAAAATGATACTTTTTTAATATTGAAAGAGGCGACTCACAACATCATACGTCACTCCAGAGCCAAAAGTGTCTCATTCATTGCAGATGTGAAAGGATCTACTTGTTTAATAAGTCTTATGGATGATGGAATGGGATTTGACGAAAACAATCTTCAAGAGGACGTTTCCCATGGTAATGGGTTGATCAACATGCGTCGAAGGGCAGAAGAATCCAAAATTGATCTCTCTGTCTTTTCCCAAACCGGGAAGGGCACATTTATTCACCTTACTATTAAAATATGACCCAAACGGGCTATGGTCACTAACAATTTTTTATGGTTACTTCGAGAAAAATATCAGCTATGTCTATCACTGTCGGAATCGTTGAGGACCATGAAGAGTTTAGAAAAAGTCTAGCCTTCTTGATCTCTTCCATCCAGGATTACAAAGTAGAATGGTCTTATGGTTCTGTGGAAGAGGCCATACAAAACAATCTTCCGACAGATGTTGTCATGTTGGATATTAACCTGCCGAGAATGAGCGGACTGGAAGCCATTCAGGCGTTCAAAAACGAATGGAAAGAGACGAAAATCATTATGCTCACCATTCTCGAGGATGAATACAACATCATGACTGCCATTAAAAACGGAGCTGACGGGTATATCTTGAAAAAGACAAATCCTCAAAAAATTCTGGATGCCATACAACAGGTTTTTGAGGGTGGGGCAGCGTTGACTCCCATGGTTGCCAAACAGGTCTTATCCTTTTTTAAGCCTGTTAAAAAGGAAAAGGAACTTGTCACTGTCCTGACCAAACGCGAACAAGAGATACTTAGCTATATTGTTAGTGGCATAACGAATGAACAAATCGCTGTTGAACTTTATATTAGTACGCAAACTGTTAGAAATCATATCAAGAATATTTACGAGAAACTGCATGTGCATTCCAAAGCACAGGTAGTTGCTAAAGCATTGACTGAAAAAATGGTATAAACCCATTCGTTCCTCTTTTCGATGGGAAAAGCAAAGGGACGACTAGACCTGCCTTTAGGGAGCTTCTTTAATATAGGATGGCCTTCGGTGAATGAAAACAAAAATTACTGCTTCATCGGAGGTCATTCTTCTCCCATTTCTATTCTATCTCCCCCCGAAAAAACATTCCAATTCAGAATCGTTTTAGGTTTTTCAATTTCTCTTTTTTTTGGTGTTAATTTGTATCTTGCACAGTCAATTCAACTTTTCAATCGATGGGCTAAGCCGATTTGTCCTTACAAAATCAAATGCAGGCTAGTATTTAACTATTTAAAATTCAGTACCATGAAGAAAATATTTTTACATGTAATTTTTTTGGCAGTGCTAGTGTTTAGTAATCTCGATACCTCAGCGGAGGTCAGGCTACCATCAATTCTTGGAAATCATATGGTGCTCCAGCAGAAAAGTGAGGTTAATTTATGGGGATGGTGTTCTCCGGCAGAGATGATAACAGTGAAGAGTTCGTGGGATACAACCAAATATGTAACCAAAGGAACCTCCGGAGCTAAGTGGAGCCTGAAGATTAAAACTCCTGCCGCTGGCGGTCCTTATTCAATTACCATCAACAATAAAACTGTTTTGGAGGATGTCATGATAGGTGAGGTGTGGGTATGCAGCGGACAGAGTAACATGGAGTGGAGCGGCGATCAGAAATTGAAGCAATCGCTTGATGAGGCTCCGAACGCAACAAACAGCCTAATACGATTTTTTTACGTTCCAAAGGCAACGGCCGATTGTCCTCAGGAAGATGTAAAAGCAAAATGGATGGTGTGTACCCCTGAGCAGATGATTCACTTTAGCGCCATCGGCTATTTTTTCGGTAAAAAAATTCAAAATAGTCTTAATGTACCGGTGGGTTTGATTAATAGTAACTGGGGAGGAACACCCGCAGAAGTATGGACGCCCAAAGAGTTGGTGGAACAGGATCCTGTTCTGAAGGATGCCTCTCTAAAATTGAACCCTGCCGATTGGTGGCCAATTACTCCTGGCGCCAACTACATGGCAATGATCGCACCCCTGACCAAGTATAAAATTGCAGGGGCTATCTGGTATCAGGGCGAGAGCAACACCCAAAATTATAGCACCTATTCCCATTTGATGGCTAAAATGATTGGCGCTTGGAGGAGCGCCTGGGGCAATAATTTCCCTTTTTACTTTGTTCAAATTGCACCTTTTGCCTACGGAAATTACAATGTTGGGGCATTGATACGGGAACAGCAAACCGCTTGTCTGTCCATTCCCAAAACCGGAATGGTAGTGGTACATGATCTGGTCGATGATGTCAACAATATCCATCCGATTAAAAAAATAGAAGTTGCTGAGCGTTTGGCTAATCTGGCATTGGCCGACAATTACGGGATCAAAGGATTAATATACAAATACCCCATGTACAAAGGAATGATCATCGAGAAAAACAAGGTGAGAATTCTGTTTGATAACGTTGAAATGGACTTATGGCAACTTCAAAAGATCTGAATGAATTCTATATTGCCGGTTCCGATCAGAAATTTTTGTTTGCCAGTGCAAGAATTGAAGGAAAAACAGTTGTGATATGGAACAAGGCTGTTAAAGAGCCTGTAGCGGTGAGGTTTGGTTTCAGCAATACAACAATTCCCAATCTTTTTAGTAAGGAAGGGATGCCTGTCAATTTGTTTAGGACCGACCAGTGGGAGGTCAAAACAGACGCGATAGTGAAATAGGGGATGGAAATGGTTTGAGAATATTTATGTTGTTTGAATTGTTTGCGGTTCCTGAAGCAAGCCGAAGGGTTAAAAGGTAGAATGGAAACAGGTAGAATTAAATTGAAATACAGTTGTTATTTCCGGAATCAGGTAAGGTATTCTGTTTTTTTGTTATTGCTGCTTATCGTATTTAAAAGTTCTGGGCAGGGGCTTCAGGATAAAATGAATTGGTGGAAGGAGGCCCGTTTTGGCATGTTCATTCATTGGGGCGTCTATTCGGGCCCGGGACGCGGCGAATGGATCATGTACCAGGAGCACATTCCTTACAATGAATACAGAAAACTGGCCGAAACCTTTCAGCCAGGCGCTTATGATCCTGCAAAATGGGTGGCGATGGCCAAAGAGGCCGGAATGAAATATGTAGTCCTAACAACGCGTCACCACGATGGTTATTGCTTGTATGACAGCAAAGTTTCTGATTTCACCAGCGTAAAAGTAGGTCCGGGAAGAGATTTGATCGCTGAATTTGCTTCAGCTTGTCATAAGGCCGGGATGAGGATGGGGTTTTACTATTCGCTTACAGACTGGCATTTGCCTGGCATTCTACCCCAGGGATATCCAAAAAGCAGCGAAGTATTACAACCACTAGTGAAACAGGCCCATCAACAGGTTAAAGAACTTCTTACCAATTATGGCAAAGTAGATATCCTTTGGTTTGATGGAATGGCCCCTGGCGATACAGGGGTATGGCACTCCGATGCTTTGATCAGGATGGCACGGCACCTTCAACCGGATATTGTCATCAATGACAGGGCCGGAATAACCGCTGATTTTGTCACACCCGAAAATGTAGTAACAGCCCATAATCAGCCATGGGAGTCATGTTATACCATGAACAGAACATGGGGATATGCGCCGAATGATAACAACTACAAGCCCGTAGCAGAGTTGATCCGGTTGCTGACCTCTTGTGTTTCACAGGGAGGTAATTTTCTGTTGAATGTTTCCCCTGATGGTGATGGAAATATACCTGATCCTCAGAGGAGCTCACTCCGGGAGATAGGAAACTGGATGAAAAAGCATGGTATTGCTGTTTATAAAGCTGAACCTTCTCCTGTTGTGGCACCCAATCTAGGTTTTCAATGCAGGGTAGGGAATAAAGTATACCTCTTCATTCAACGTTGGCCGGGCACTGTGCTTCCTTTTGCCTGGTGCGGCAGTAAAGTTAGATCTGCCATGATCCTTACGACCGGTCAATCCGTTCAGATCGAGCAAAAAGAAGACAGGGTATGGCTCAAAGGACTTCCGCTAACTCCACCTGATCCTTACATGAATGTGGTAGAATTAACATTTGATGGTGCTCCGAAGGCCACAAATCCGGCTTACAGATGAAGCCTCTGATACTCTATTGAATATTCAGCTGCGCCTTTAAGAATTTCAGCGAAGAGTCAACATCCAATCTTTTTGCAATAATTCTTTTGTTCTTGTCAAGGATATAAATAATTGGAGTACTGGTCACATCGTACAACTTTCTAAAGTTAGAAGTATATCCTGGATCCCAAACGTTGGTCCACTCCTGGATTTTGTATTCCTGGATGGCTTTCATCCATTTCTCCTTGTTATTCTGGGTAAGAACGGCAAAGATATCAACCCCCCTGTTTTTTAGCACCTGATACAGATCTTTGTTTAGGATGGGAGTTGTCTTCTGACAATGACTGCAATCCGGTTCCCAGAAATAAAGCAAGGTATAAGGGGCGTTCACCTGCCTCAGGCTGAAAAAATTACCTTCCGAATCCTGAAGCTTTAGTTCCGGGGCAATATTCCCAATGAGGTTTGGTTTGACAGCATTTACCCGGTCCCTGATTTTGGTCACGACCCCGGAATCAAGCCAGATTTTCGGGTCATTTAACACGTATTTCTCAGACAAAGCAACGAAAACCTTATCCATTCCCATGATTTGGGATTGATTTGATTCATTGAGCAGATATAGAAAGATATAGTGATATACTTCCCTGTTCTTTTTTGATTTTTCAATGACCTGAATCATTGGATTGATTAAAGAATCAGGTATTTGCAGGATCATTTTCTTAAAATAGGTATCCAGTTTTTCCTGAAAGACAGGAGTGCGAATCAAACCTGCTCTGGCAAAATTGAAGTTATCCCAGAAGTGGTCTTTTTGGAAGTTGTAATTGTTTACCCAACGAAGAGAATCCTGATTTTTTCCGATGAGAGGTTTTTTGGGTTCCTCTGCCGTTGGGATCATCATGGAAAGAAAAAAATCGGCCAAAAAGGTTCCTTTGTATTTTTCCGACTTCTCCTTCCAGTAACGCTCCATGGTATTATTAAGCTCGGACAGCTCCTTTTGCACAATTTTCATGGAGTCACTCTTTTCAGGAAGGAGTTTTATCCTGTTTTGAAGGAAAGCTTGTTTGGTTTTTTGTCGGCTTAGAAAAAGCTGATAATCATGAAAGGCGGCAGTTTCATCGGAACCGATAAATTTATTCTGCTGACTATTGTTGAAATCAGCTTCAATAGAAAATTGCTGATCATTACCAATCAGAAATTCGAAATAGTTTTTATCGTTGAGGTAGAAAAGATACATTCCCTCTTTCTCGGTTTTATTCCTGACAAGTATTCCTACCCCTTCGTGATTCAACCTGACTGAATCAACTTTTAGAATTTTGTTTCCGTAATAATTGGCCAAATAGAGTGTGGTATCCCTCAATCCCTTCATCTCTATCCGGATGTTTAGGGGTGCAACGGGTTTCTGTCCGGTCAAAAGAATTGCGGACATAAGTAATATCAACAAGGTGGATCGTCGGATCATGTTTCGCCTATTCATTTAGTTAAATACAAAAATCAAACCTCAAAATCTCCTGATTGGCAACTCCCTGCATGGAATAAGGTTGGTCTGCCCTTTCAGGTAGGATGATGTAGCGGTTTTATTTGCCTTTCACATCCATGTGCGAAGTTATATACTATTTGGTTTTAACCAAATTCTGCGGAAATGACCTCTCCCTTTTTTCTTTCTTCATTGTGCCTGCTTTATTGGCGGACCAAGAATGCAAAATGAGAGAGGGCTTTAGCCAAACGGGATAAATTGTTTGGTTAAAGCCCTGGATATATATAATCCTCAAGTCCGTCAGCTAAAGTAGACGGCAATGAAGAAGAAGTTTACCGCATCAGGCTGACATTGCCATAGCTGCTTTCGATGGTCACAGTCGATTTTGGAGATTCAGAATCTCCAACAGTACCATGTACCTCATAACTGGTATCCTCTCTGGATTGGTTCAATTTGCCGGTTGGATGCTTCAGTCCACAATACCTTACATTTCCATCCAACCTGTATGTGGCACCAGGCTCAATACCAAGCTTGATGCTGGCATAGCGACTGCTAACCTTAATGTTTTTGAAGTTTGCAGCAACTGATCCAACACTAAAGTCTCCATACCCATTAGTAAGAACAAGCGATGAGCGCAGCTTATCAATTTTGTATCCGGTATACATCGAATTGGATGTCAAGTTATTGATAGAGCCAAATCTGAAATCATCGTATTTAGAATCCAGGTTTACATCATTGCAGTCGCCCATAACCATTGCTGAATATCTTGAATCAACAGTACAATTTTCGCCTTTTCCAGAATTATACTTGGAATACCTGATAGTAAGATTGAGGTTATTAGTTGCCTCTACGGTAGCCTTACTGTAGGCAATATCCATTGAAAGCTGAGGTGAAAGCAGATTTTTAGCTCTGATATCTCCGTATTTGATTTCAAAAATTCCCTTGCCGGTCAGGTTGTTCATGTTTACCGAACCATACTTCTGGGAGACATTCAGATCACGGTCGGCCGGAACGGAGACATGATAGTCGATGCTGAAATTCTGGTTATTGTTATTGAACTCATTTCTGAACTCGGTGGAGGCAGAGACAGTATTTCCGGAGGTATTGATGTCTACTTCAATGTTATCAAGCACTCTTTGCGAGCGGCTACCGGTTCCTTCAACCCACACTACAACATCGATCACCACAGAGTCTTTCCGGTTGTCGTCGATCTGAATATTCCCATATTTATTGGAAAGTTCCAGTTTACTAACCTGGCTAACAGGAAAGCTTTTGTAGATTCTTTTGGAAATCCTCTCCGCGTGAAGCTGAAAGCTTGCTACCAACAGAATAAGAAGGAGTAATTTAAAGTTTTGTGTTTTCATGGTTTTTATTTTTTATTGATTTCACCTTTTCTAAATCCGATTTGATGGTGTTGATGATGTCGAGCTTCGTTTGATAATATTCGATCATGGCATTGATTACCCTTTCGTCATTCGGGTTGTTGCTGTACTCTTTCTGCAAGTCCTGGTGGAGTCGGTCCATCTCCTCCATCTCCTTTTTTACCTGTGCCAGATCCTGAGTGGTTCCAATGCCCTGATCCGCCATTTGTTGCAGTTGGGAGAGTCCACTGGTAATCCGAACAGTATAAAAACGGGCGGTCTCATCCATTTCTTTGTTAGCTGATCCTACAACCTGTTTATCAGCTTTACCGGGAAGCAGATAAACGAAGAGATTGGCAGAGAGCAGAACGATAATCACCAGCGATGCGATCTTAAGAAATGGCCAACTTCTTAAAATTGGATTTTTTCGCCTGTGATATTGTTCAAGCTTCTCTTCAAACCGCTGGAAATGACCTTCCATTGGCTCTTCATCGAAAGCTTCACGTTGATCCTGGAATAGTTTATCAAGCTTATCCATATTGTTCTAATGTCATTTGTTTTACTCTTTTAGCGATCAGTAATTCCCTGAGATGTTGCTTTGCACGACAGAACTGCGTTCGACTGGTTACATTGCTGATCCCCAGAATCTCGCTCACCTCTTCGTGATCATATCCTTCAAGCAGAAGCAGGGAGAGTATGGTCCGATAGCCATCTGCCAACTGAAAGATGGCATTCTTAACCTCTTCTACAGTGAACGCCGGTTCATCCTCCCGTTCTTCATCATAAACTGAAAGATCTGAGCTCACCTCTTCAAATGCTACCTTTCGCTTTCTTAAATAATCCAATGAACGGTTCACCACGATCCTTTTCAACCATATTCCGAAACTGACCTCCCCTTTGTAACTACTTAACTTGTGAAATGCGGTCAAAAACGACTCCTGCATGATATCTTCTGCATCATCGCTGTTGTTGACAATTCTCAGCGAAGTATTGTACATCGAGCGGTAATATAGTTTGTAAAGACTATATTGCGCCATTTTATCATTGAGAAGGCACCTGTCGATCAAAGGTTGATGGATGTTGATGTACATCTTTACTGTTCCTGTTTTTCTCTCTTTTACCCTAAAGACGCAGCCATAAATAAAATGTTGCATCCGATTTCTATGATCTTTACAATCAGCCTAATTTAATCAATTTGTGAGGATAAATTGATTAAAAAACGCTGGAAATCATACATCGTGTCATAAGGTTCAATCATAATACCTAATTTTAGCACAATCAGATTTACCAGAGAGTATGGCTGCCATCAGCGGATTGAACATTTACAAGGCTTCGGCAGGATCGGGCAAAACCTTTCTGCTCGTTGGTGAATACCTTAAAATGTTGTTCGACCGGCCTAAATCGTATAGGAATATACTGGCGGTTACCTTCACCAATAAGGCAACAGCCGAGATGAAGGAGCGCATCCTGAAAGAGTTGGGAAACCTTTCCAATGGCAGCGATTCAAGGTATTTGACGCTGTTGAAAGGGGCAGGCAGTGAACAAAAGATACGCGTGAAGGCGACTGAAATCCTGAAAATGATCCTCCACGATTACTCCCGGTTTTCGGTCATGACCATCGACAGCTTCTTCCAAAAGGTGATCAGGGCTTTTGCCAGGGAGATCAGGCTGAATGCCTCCTTCCGAACGGAGATCGACAACCGGCATGCACTGGAAGATGCCATAGACCTCCTGTTTCAGGAAATTGAAGAGAACAGTTTGTTGATGAACTGGATGATCCTCTTTCTGGAGGAAAACCTCGAGGAGGGGAGAAGTTGGGATTTCAAGCAGGAGCTTTTAAAATTTGGCAAGGAGGTCGAGAAAGAGGCATTCAAAATCTTTGGGGACGAATTAACGGAATCTTTGGCCGGCAAAGAGAGCCTCAGTCTCTATATTCAGGCAATTAAGCAGGTAATCAGGGAGTCGGATGTACGGTTAAGGGGAATCGGACAGGAAGCCCTTGCATTGGTTGCGGGATCGGGCCTGGCCATTGATCAGTTTAAAGGAGGTAAAAATACCTTTGTCAATATTTTCAACAAGTTGGTAAACGGGAAATTTGAAGCCCCTACTAAAACTGCCCTGGAGGCCAGGGACAATCCCGGAAACTGGTACAAGAAGACGGATAATCCGGGAGTGATAAGCCAAATAGAATCCTTGTACCATGCTGGATTGAACAGATTGTTAAATGAGGCGGTAGTGGCTTTGTCGGAGGAAATTCCCAAAACCAACAGCGCTCAGGCGATTTTGAAAAACATCTATCCTTTTGGGCTGTTGGGAAATATTGCCCTAAAGATGAAGGAGGTGTTGAAGGAAAACAACATGGTACTTCTCAGTGATTCGGGCAAAATGATAGGAAAAATCATAGAAGGGAATGATACCCCGTTCATTTATGAGAAGGTGGGATTGATCTACCATCATTTCATGCTGGACGAATTTCAGGATACCTCCGTTCAGCAGTGGCACAATTTTAAACCATTGGTAGAAAATGCGCTGGCCTCGGGGTACTCCTCGCTGGTCGTCGGGGATGTCAAACAATCTATCTATCGCTGGAGAAACGGCGACTGGAACCTGCTGGCCAATCAACTGGTCCGCGACCTGGGCCATCAACCGGTCAGAGAGGAGATCCTAGACAAGAATTGGCGAAGCAGAAAGAATATCGTGGATTTCAACAATGCCCTTTTTCGAAACGCGTCAGCCTTTTTAAACAATTGGTTTGAAGAGGAAACTCCCGGCTTCCAGTTTGAAGAACTGCACGGGGTAATTGCCCAAGCATACGGCGATCCCTATCAAATTTGTTCACATCCGGGGATACCGGAAGGGCATCTGAAAATAGACTTTGTCGATGCCGAAGAGGCAAAAAGCAAGCGCGCGTTCAGGGAGATGGCGCTGGTTCACCTGATCGGACAGTTGGAGGAGGTCCAGAAATCAGGCGTAAAAGCCGGGGAGATCACCATCCTGGTAAGGGAAAATTCGGAAGCCGGTTTGATCGCCAAAGCGCTTTGGGAACGGAAAAAGAGTGACCCGCAACCGGGCTGTATTTACGACGTAATTACCAGCGATACGCTTAAAATCGGGCAATCGCAGGTTGTGCGGTTTGTGGTGAATTTCTTTTGGTTTTTTACCCGCAAGGAGCCTAAGAAAGTCAGGGCAGAAATCCTTTATGGATACTACCGGATATTGAAACAGGAGGATAAATCGGGTGTGACCGGACAGCAGACCGATCTGCATGGGCTATTCGATCCGGGGGCTCCGCTTCCCCTGCTTTTCGAAAAATGGCTGGATGAAGATCCCAATTCCGAATTTGTGACAGGGCTATTGGCTTTACCGCTTTATGAACTGGCTGTTTCCATTGTCGACCATTTTGAGCTTGGGTCAATCGTCGGCGAAAAGCTGTTTTTGCAGGCATTTCTGGATATGGCGCTGGAATATGGCCGGGATGATAGCGGTGGAATTTCCGGTTTTCTGGAGTGGTGGGAGGCGAGCGGAAGCAACAAGACGCTCAATCTTACCAACATTCAGGATTTTATCAGGATCTCGTCGATACACCAATCCAAAGGACTCGAATACCCAACCGTTTTTATCCCCTTCTGCAATTGGGAGGTTGGATTGAACCCCCGCAAGTTGCCTTACATCTGGTCTATTCCGGAGATCGAACCTTTTAACAACCTGAAAATGGTTTTGTTAAAGTGCGAAAGCAATTTGAAGGAGTCCATTTTCTCCTTCGATTACAACAAAGAGTTCCTGTACAGTATCCTGGATAACCTCAATTTGCTTTATGTGGCTGCGACACGGGCAATTTACAACCTATACATCATCATGCCCTACCGGGAGGAGATCAAAAAACCGGGGAACGTTGCCGAATTGGTGCAATCCTTGATAGAAAACCCACCGCTTTTGGACAGCATCGATCGGGAGAAATACTGCGATTTTGGTAAATTCTGGAACCCTGACGAAAAGGTTTTTGAATTGGGCTCCCTTGATGTTGCCGGTAAAAATGAGTCGCCTGAGGCGAAAATCGAGCCTAATCAACCACTTATGCTCAGTTCGAGCGGTAACAGGATGAAGATCAGGTTACACAGCAAGGATTATTTTCAATTGACCGGCGCCGGACAGGCGGAAAAGATCAATAAGGGAACAGTCATGCACCTGGTTTTTGAAAAGATAAAGACCAGAAAAGATATAGGAAATGCGGTCAATCAAATGGTTGTATCCGGTGCGCTGAGCGCGGAGGAGGGAAGGGAAATCGATGCCAGGATCAATGAAATGCTGCTGAAAGAGCCTTATGCCACCTGGTTTTCAGATCAGTGGCGGGTGTTGAACGAGCGCGATATCCTGCGGGTAGGTGAATCCAAACACCGGCCCGACCGTGTACTGCTTAAAGATAATAGGGCCGTTGTGATCGATTACAAGACCGGCGAAAAGTCGGACAAGGATATCCGGCAGATGAAAGGCTACTTAAGCGACCTGCGAAAGATGGGATACCACTCCTGCGAAGGAAATATCTGGTATCTGCAAAAGGATGAAGTGGTTAAGGTAGATCAATCCCAAGTCACCTGAACAACCAGACAACATTGAATCGTGATTATAAAAGGTGTTGATTGAATGCAATTTAAGGTGAATGAAGTATTTAGAGGCGGTATAAAATTTGGTCAAATGCTATTAACTGTTCAACCCTTTCGGGGTTGTCGTTGCATTTGTCCCATTTCCCCTGGTTTTACCGGGGGTTATTGACATTTAACCCTTCTCAGGGTTTTTAAAGAATAAAGTCCGAAGGACTTGAATATGAATCGATGATCGGCGAAGCCAATAACCCCCAGTGAAACCGGGGGTAAATGATAGTAAAATATTGCAAGACCACTTAAAAGGCTCACTTTCTTTAACCTCTACGAGGTAAGATGTACTTTGGGGTTTGATTTTCTACAATACTGTATCCGCTACGCGGAAAGCAATCTTTCGGTGACAAACGTTGATGGTAAAAATATAATATACTGTAAGAGACTGTTTAAATTTACATTTTTTATCCCGGTAGGGATTTAATGTGGGTAGAAAATTAATCCCCAATCATAATCTCGTCCCCGTGCGGGACGAAATGGATCTTCAATCACCTGCTTTCTACCCACATATTATACCTCCGGTATATGGAATTACAAATTTTAAACAGTTTCTAAAACAATAGGTGGAATAACCATCTTTTCCGCGTAGCGGATACAGTATTGTAGAATAAATGAATAATTTCGGTCATTTTCCACGTACTGGATAAAGAAGGATATTAACCAGACATTAAATGATTCAGAATCAAATTTTTAAATAATGAGCAGAAAAATAACCAACCCCTACCTGACATCCGGACGGAGAGAGTACAACTGTTTTGGTTGTTCTCCCAACAACGAGAAGGGATTGCAATTGAAATTCGCCATGGATGGCGATGAGGTTACGGCGCAATGGAACCCGCAAAGATGGGCGGAAGGGTTCAGAAATGTTTTGCATGGTGGCATCCAGGCAGCGCTGATGGATGAGCTTTGCAGTTGGGTCGTGCTGACAAAATGTAAAACCTCCGGGGTGACCACCTCCATGGAGATCAGCTACCGGAAGGCGGTGCTGATCAGCGATGGGGAGATTACCCTCAAGGCAAAATTGGTCGAACAAAATAGCCGGGTCGCGGTTGTTGAGGGGAAAATTTTGAGCGGTGATGGTACCGTGTGTGCGATCGCGAAGTGCAAATTCTTTCTTTTCCCGCTGGACAAAGCGATGGCAGAGTTAGATTACCCGGGAGTGGAGGCGTTTTTTGAAGAAGGATAAAGTCAAAAGTAGAAAGGATAAAGTAGGGTTTGTGGAAGCCATAATATTTAGGTTTCGAGCGAATATTATTAACCGCGAAGTGGTTGAATATGAATAGCCACCGGTGCAACCGGTGGGAAACAACGGTGCGCACCGTACGAACCCCGCCGGGGTTCAAAATGAACCGAAGATCAGATAAGTCAATAACACAGAATGAGATTTGGGGCAGGAATGATGGATAAAACCTGAACCGGGAACCTGCTTCAATGATAATGCCTTACAACCTTATTGAACCCCGCCGGGGTTCCGGTATCTATCATCGTTGCCAACCACCGGTTGCACCGGTGGCTATTTATATTCAACCACTTCATGGTTGAAATTTATCAACATTACCCGGCATTTTCGGTTCAAATCAAATGCCACTTTACTTGCCCTGAGCTTGTCGAAGGGTCTTTTATCCTTTGAAAGTCAGCGAAGGGCTTACCAACCGTATCACCCGGGTTTGCCCCGCGCAATTTTCCTACCTAAACTTTGGCGTTTGTAAAATATTATGTAAGTTTATAACCATCTAACACGCAACAAACCTGCCTCTTTGCCACTGAAATAGGCGTATAGACAAATGTTTGCTTCGTTATTGAACGTTGTTATTGGGCATTAAAAATGGGCAACTTTGACATTATAAAATATAATCACGAAACTCAAATGGCAACATTTCAATTTGAGTTTGGACATGAGTACAATGACCAAGCAAATGCCTTTTTTAAAATTTATAAAATTGAGCAGATGTTATTGTTTCATGATTCTAAAGAGAAATCATTAAAGCCAAAACGTAATAGAACTTGCAGATTCTGTGGAAAA
Organism: Prolixibacter sp.; assembly: GCA_037440345.1. GTDB lineage: Bacteria > Bacteroidota > Bacteroidia > Bacteroidales > Prolixibacteraceae > CAINVV01. The sequence goes on along the minus strand of JBBIUJ010000039.1, from coordinate 5,883 downwards.
AGTTACCCTGATGTCACTTTTAAAAATAAAGCTCATTTAATTCCACAATTATTGGGTAATAAAAAACTTCTATCAGATTTTGAATGCGACATATGCAATAAAAAATTTGGTTGCTTTGAAAATGAACTTGCAAATTATATTGGTATAACTCGTACATTAACAGGACTTTCAGGGAAAGAGGGTATCCCAAAATTTAAAAGTCCGGACAAACAATTTTCTACATGGATTGATGAAAACCACAATTTGACATTTTCAGAGAGCATAAGAGGAAAAAATGTATCAATAGACGATGAAAATAAAACAATAACGTTTACAGCTGATGTTCATTCTTTTAATGCCCTAATATTGTATAAGTGTTTTGTTAAAATTGCTCTTTCAATAATCAAAGACAAAGACATCAAAGACTTTAAAAAGAGTATTGATTTTTTAAATAATGATGACATTCGTGTTTTCGATAATTCTTTGGCTGCGATACATGAATATGTCATACCAGGGCCATTTTTCAATTATGCAATATTTTTTTCTTGTATAAAGAATGAGACTATTAAAGATGATTTGATTCCTTCAAGGACTTTTATTTTGTACTATAGAAACTATATGATTCAATATTTTATTCCTTTTGATTGCAACGATAAAGAAGTTAATATTTCAAAATGTATACCCAAAATGAGTTTATTGCCTCCATTAGTAAATCAAGAATGGATTAATAAATATGATCGACCGAGTTCCGAATTGATAAGTCTTAATAAGAATGAAAGAATAACAAATAGAAATGAAACCATAAAGATGAAATTTGAATAACGCCTATATCAACAACTACCCGCTACTAGGGCAATCTTGCCAGTCAAGAAAATATTAACTTTAATAACCTTTCTGCGGGTTGTCGCAAACCGTTGGTAGTAAGCTAAAAAAACAGACACAACATAACTATGATACCAGATTTTCAATCAATTATGCTTCCGTTCTTAAGGATAATTTCTGATGGAGAAGAACATACAACTATTGACACAAACCAAAAGTTGGCAGAGTATTTCAATTTGACAGTCACAGAATTAGATGAATTTCTTCCAAGTGGAGCGCAAAAGACTTTTCCGAATCGTATTGCTTGGGCAAAATCTTATTTGAAAATGGCGGGACTACTTGAAAATACTAAGCGGAGTTCATTTAAAATTACAGAGACTGGTAAAAGTCTTCTTGACACAAATCCAGGAGAAATAAGCCTTAAATATTTAAAAACAATTCCAGCTTATCAAGAAAGGACAGGTCGAACACGAGATGAGGATTCTTCGTCAGACTCTGATAATTCTCAAACATCAGCGACTCCAGAAGAAATTTTAGAAAATAGTTATTTGGCTATCAGAAAGAGCCTTGGCCAAGAATTACTATTTAAAATCAAAAGTAGCAGCCCTTCATTCTTTGAGAGTTTGGTGGTAGAACTATTGGTAAAAATGGGTTATGGTGGTTCAATCAAAGATGCTGGTCGTTCGATTGGTCGTTCAGGAGACGAGGGTATTGATGGAATTATAAAAGAGGACAAACTCGGACTTGATGTAATTTATGTGCAAGCCAAAAGATGGGAAAATGTTGTTGGCAGGCCAGAGATTCAAAAATTTGTTGGAGCTTTAGCCGGACAAGGAGCAAAAAAAGGAGTATTTATTACGACTTCACGTTACACCAATGAAGCGCGTGAATATCAACCGCGAAATGAGACTAAAATAGTTTTGATTGACGGTGAACAATTAGCAGATTTAATGATTGACCATAACCTTGCAGTATCGACAGTCAATACTTTTGAGATAAAACGAATTGACAATGACTACTTTGGATACGAATAAAAAGCCTGGTGTTAAAACAAAATTTATGTCAATTGCCGTTTCCGTGTAGACAACAAGCTGTGTAGCTCGCAACAACGGCGGTGCGGCTCGCCAGGAAAGCAACCTGCAGTCGGCAACTGCATATAGTTCCGTCCGTTATGCATTATAATAAAACTGATTACAAACTATGGAGATACTACAAAATAACATTGATTTTATTATTCTAATTATTTTATTAACAATAGGTTTAGGGTTAATCATTTTTAATATGATTTTAATCAAAAAAGGAAAACAGACTCTGAATTGGTTTGAAGTTAAAGGATCTATAAAGAAATCAGAAATAATTCAAGTAAATATGAATCCTTCTGTAGACTATACTGAGAATTATTATAGGTCAAGTATTGAATATGAATATGAAGTCTTTGACATCAAATATTTATCTAACCAAGCTTACCTTGGAGATATTATATCTTCAAATAGAAGCAAAGCACAAGAAACGGTAAAAATGTTTCCAATAAATAAGATTGTTACTGTTTTTGTCAATCCAGACAATCATACAGAGAGTGTCTTAATAAGAGGTTTTGGAGGCAATCGAGTTTTAAACATTGTAATTGGACTTTTTTTAATTGTTGTTGGAGTCCTTGTAAAGATAAATTATGAGCTGATTACTAATACAATAAGAGGACTTGAAAAATAGGCTTGTAAAAATAACAACGCATAATAACTTAGGCTTCGTGCGGTTGATGGACGAGACCCGACATGAAGCTTGTTGCACGAAATCCCCTCGCGGATGCTAATAATGCATCTGTGTATTATGGGGTTTCAATTTTTTGGCGTGATTTTCGGATATGATCAGGATAAAAGCGCTGCCCAGTTGGTGTATCGGAAAAAAGTGATAAAAAGAGGGTTGATTATGAGTATTTTATACTTTCATGAGCGCGAAGCGTCAGCCAACAAATTCCTTTGGGACAAAAAGCTGTTTGAGCGAAGCCGAAGGCGGAGTGAGTTAGTTTTGTCAGGTCTTTTTTGGTTACTTTTTGTGACGACAAAAAGTAACAAAGAAAAGAAAGCAGCATTATGCCACTCAAAGTAAGACAATGAACGAAACAAGTATGCATAGCTGCCTTGCAACTAAGGCTTCGTGTGGTTGAGGGACGAGACCCATCAAGAAGCCCTGTTGCAAGAAATCCCCATGCGGATGCTAATTTTGCATCTGTGTATTGCGGAGTTTCAATTTTTCGGTGTAATTTTCGGATATGATCAGTAAATAGGTAGCATTCAAACGATGAGTAATATGAAAATATCCATACGTTTTTTTGACGACCGCGAAGTGCGGGCTGTTTGGGACGAGCAAAACGCCAAATGGTGGTTTAGTGTGTTGGATATTGTTGCTTTGCTTACCGACCAGGAGGACTATGCCAAAACCCGTAACTACTGGAAATATCTTAAAGCCAAATTGAAAAAAGAAAAAAGCGAGTTGGTTAGTGCCACTACCCAACTGAAACTTTTAGCAAGTGACGGAAAACGATATTTAACCGATATGTTGGATTACACCGGCATTATTGCCTTGGGCAAAGAATTTCCGGGCAAAAAGGCAAACCGGTTTATCGAATGGTTTACATACAGCGATGAAAGCATAGACGGGAAAAGCAAAACTAAAGCGTATGCATTGTTTGAAAGTACTTTTATCGACAGCATAGAGGTTGGGTCAACCAAAGGTTTGCAACAGATACACGCATATTTGTTTGGTGGATTGTATGATTTTGCAGGACAAATAAGACAAAAGAATATCTCCAAAGGTGGTTTTCAATTTGCCGTATCACGTTTTTTAGGCGATACATTAAAGCAAATAGAAGCAATGCCCGAAACTACGTTTGATGAAATTGTAAGCAAATATGTGGAAATGAACATTGCCCACCCTTTTATGGAAGGCAATGGCAGGAGCGCCCGAATATGGTTGGATTTGATACTGAAAAAACGTCTAAAAAAATGCGTGGATTGGAGTAAAATCAGCAAGCGGGATTACATGAACGCAATGATGCTAAGTCCGACAAAAAGTAATATTCTGAAAACTCTTTTGATCAATGCGCTTACCACTAAAATAAACGACCGCGAAATGTTTATGAATGGGATTGACTATTCTTATTACTATGAAGAAAATGACTAAAGATAATAGAAATCAATAGAATAGAAAAACATCGAGCGGAGTTCCACTTTATCCTTTATCCTTTATCCTTTTCCCTTTATCCTTTAAAAGTCAAAATCAGGGTTACCAGAAAAGGCACCAATATCGTGAGTACAATCCCGCTGAAAACGGCGATAATTGCATAAGATTTTCCTGAGAATTTGCTGATGATAGGTAGGGTCGTATCCATCGCGGTAGCTCCGCCCGAAGCAATGCCTGCCAGATTTCCGAAGTATTTTACCAGGATCGGAGTGGCCAGCAGGGTAGCGACCTCCCTGAAAATGTTCGAAAGAAGGGCAACAACTCCCAGGCTGTGGCTGTGCAACTGGGTGATGAAGACACTGGAGAGACTGTAGTACCCAAATCCGGCACCAACGGCGAGGGATTCGCGCAGGGTGAGGGTTGGGATTACTAAGGCGACAAGGGCAGAACCTGCCAAAGTCCCAACGATGATGGTCAAAGGAACCAAGATGATTTTGTAATTGTGTGTAGCCAAAACCTTCCAGGAGTTTTTGTCGCTTCCGATACTTACCCCTGCAAGAAACATCAGCAGGAAGAGGGCATAATTTCCGAATTTGTCGAAATCATATCCGGCAGGTAACTTTCCCGATAGTCCTGCAAAGACCCCGGCGACAAAGAAACTGAAGATGATCAGGCTACTTCTCATCTTGTTTGAATAAGAACTTAAAAAGAATAGCAGACAAGAGAACACTGCCTGCTATTGAAAAGATGCCGATTGCGATGGCTTCGTAGCCAATTTTGCCAATATTTTGGATTACCTCCCGGTTCGTGCCAACAGAAATGCCGAGCAGGAAAAGCAGTAGGTAGATGGCCCAATTCAGCAGGTGATTGTTGAAAAGGTGCCATTTGGGTTTCCCGACAATCAGTAATCCAAACAGAATTCCGGCAGACAAAACGGCTAAAATGGCAATCATCTGGGACTATTTGAACTGGTATCGAACGGCAAAGCCAATACTTACGCCGCTTCCATGATTGATAACGCCCAATTCCGGCCGTGCATCCAGAGCAAATTGAATTCCTGCGGGAAAGCAATATTCGATGCCAATATTTCCTGACCCAGTCATGAACAATCCGTTTTTGTACCTGTAATCATAGCCCTGGTTGGAACTCCAGGTTCCCAATTTGGCGCCTGCACCTGCGTACCAATTCACGTTTTCACCTAATTTTGGTAGTTTCCAGAGCCAGTGGTAGAGCCCGGTGAGCGCCCAACTGTTGTGGTCTTGTCTGAAATTGTTGACATATTCAAAATTGCTATTGAATCCAAAGTCAAATTCCAGCCGATTTTCGGCAGACAAACCCCGCTGGTAAGAGACTTCAGTCCCGAGACCATAAACGGCTCCATAACGAAGTCCCACCGAATGTTGAGGGATTTGAGCCACTGCAAGATTTACCAAAAACAGACCAACGAAAATGGTGCAATAGAAACGCTTCATATTTGTTTAATTTAAGATAAATTTTCTTGCAATGAGCTCAATATTTCGTTCTACCGGAAGCGGTAGCGTACTGCCAATCCAACATTTATGGCAGTACCATGGTTGATAAGCCCGATTTCAGGACGGGCATTCAATGCCAGTTGGAAACCTACCGGGAAGTTGTATTCGATTCCGATATCCCCGGCAGCAGCCAGAAACATGCCGTTACTATAACGGTAGTCGTTGTATCCGCTATCATAACTCCATGAGCCAATTTTTGCTCCGGGGCCAATATACCAGTTGAAGTTTGAATCGAGTTTATATACCCAGTGGTAAAGGCCTGATAGTCCCCAGCTTGTATAATTGTACCGGTAATTCATGTAATTTTCGTGATAATTGTTGAAGCCTAAATCAAATTCAAGCCTGTTGTTGCCACTCAAGCCATGTTGGT
>JBBIUJ010000038.1:0-19795 GCA_037440345.1 Prolixibacter sp. | reverse complement strand
ACCAAAACGACACCCCAATACAACTGGGGTTATGATCCCCTCAATTTTAATACTCCCGAAGGTTGGTACTCTTCAAACCCTTATGATGGATCGACCCGCATAAAAGAGTTGAAACAGGTGGTTCAAACCCTTCATGAGAATGGAATCGGGGTGGTGATGGATGTGGTTTACAACCATTCCGGGTTGATCTTCGATTCGTGGTTCAACCAGTTCGTACCCGGATATTATTACAGGCAATGTGCCGACGGGACCTTCTCGGATGCAAGCGGCTGTGGCAACGAAATCGCCTCCGAAAGGGCGATGGTGCGAAAGTTTATCGTTGATTCTGTTGCATGGTGGGCGGAAGAGTACCATTTCGACGGTTTCAGATTCGACCTGATGGGAATCCTGGATATCGAAACAATGAACCAGATCCGCTCGAGATTGGATCTGATCGACAAAAATATTTTCATCTATGGGGAAGGGTGGATAGCGGCCGAATCACCGTTGCCCGAATCTTTGCGTGCCACAAAGCTGAACACGCCCCGGCTCGACCGTATCGCCTCTTTTTGCGATGACATGCGCGACGGGTTGAAAGGGTCGCCTTTCAACAGGTACAGCATCGGTTTCATTAGCGGGTTGACCCTCAGGGAGGAGAAGATCAAATTCGCCATAACCGGAGCCATTGAACATCCGCAGATTTTTTACGATTATGTCGATTCTTCCAGGCAGCCCTGGGCCAACTCACCGGCGCAATGTGTCAATTATGTCTCGTGTCACGACAATTATACACTTTTCGACAAGCTGCAATATTCCTGTCCCGAAGCCACTATGGAGGAAATTGATCGGATGACCCGCCTGGCCATTGGGATTTTGCTTACCTCGCAAGGTGTCCCGTTCCTTCATTCGGGAATCGAAATGCACCGAACCAAAGGGGGTCATCACGACTCTTACCGATCGCCGGATGATGTAAACCAAATCGAATGGAGCAGAAAGTCAGAATATCTTCCGCTGTTTAATTTCACCAAAAACTGCATCGAACTCCGTCGTCAGCATCCGGCTTTCCGCATGAGCGACAAGGAGATGGTCAGAAAAAACCTTTCATTTTTGGGGAAATACATTCCTGGTGTCATTGCTTACGAGCTAAAAGAGAACGCGAATGGAGATAGCTGGAAAAACATCCTGGTTCTGTTCAATGGGAACAACTATTCAGTTGAGTTTTCGATTCAGGAAAAGCGATGGCTGATTGTCGCGCAAAACGGAGAACTACAGCCGCACGGCATGGGCCATGTCGTTACCAACCTGTTGCGCCTGCATCCCATCTCTATGATGATCCTGGCAGAGGAATAGATTACCAATCCTTATTTGTGGCCTTCGTGGTAAAAAAGTTTAACCGCAAAGGTCTCAAAGGATATCACAAAGGAACCACTAAGGGTTTAAAAAGCACCTAGTAATAAGTTGATATCATTATCGGGCAGCGAAAGCGTTTTGGCAATATCCCTGTTGGTCAGGATTCCGTTCAAGAGATAAACCCCTTCACAAAAGCCCCTGTTACTTTTGATGTATTCAGTAACACCTCCCGACTGCCCGATCCCAAGTAAGATGGGGGTAAAAATATTACTGGCTGCAATAGAGGCGGTACGTGCAACCTTCGATTCCAGGTTCGGAACGCAACAGTGAATGACTCCGTGTTCCTTGTAGGTGGGATTTTTGAGGGTAGTAATCCTGGAAGTTTCGAAACACCCACCCTGAATAATGTTAAGATCGATGATCACAGAATTTTCTTTCATCCCCTCTACCATGTCCTCGGGGACTATCATATTTGGAACCTCATTCATGGGCATGGCACCCAGAACGACCTCGGCCGTTTTCAAAGCCTTTCGAAGCGCTTTGGGATGAAAAACAGAGGTTGAAATATGTTGCCCCAACCTGGCTTTCAGGTTCATCAATTTGTAGATGGAATCATCAAAAACCCTGACCACAGCGCCAAGCGCCATTGCTGTTCTGGCTGCCTGTTCGGCAACGGTACCCGAGCCAAGGATGACCACTTCCGAGGGTGCCACACCAGTCACTTCACCAAGAATCACCCCTTTGCCATGGATAGAACTGAGCAACTCACTGGCAAACACCATCGATATATTCCCGATAATTTCACTGCTGATTTGTACCATAGGCGATACGCCATGTTCATCTTTCAGGTATTCGAATCCGATGGCGGTAACCTTCTTGCGCATCAGTTTACGCACGAATTCAGCGGTCATCAGGGAGAGATAGACAGGAGAGAAGAGCAGTTGGTTGCCTTTCATCAAATCAGTCTCATCACTGGTATAGGGAGCCATTTTGAGAACGATATCACACTGGTAAATCTCGGCTGCACTTTGGCAGATTACAGCCCCGGCATCTGAATAGGCTCTGTCGGAATAATTGGCCTCTTTGCCTGCGCCTTGATGAATGAAAAGATTATGACCTTGCGAAACCAGCACCTCCACCGACTGTGGTGTAAGAGGCACCCTGAATTCAACAACATTTCCGACATCCGGAATCCCAATGCTCAATTTGATATTTCGTCTCCCAGGTTTATACAACTCCTCCTTTGGAATGAGTTTCTCCTTGGTCCAAACAGAAACATTCTCTTCCTTACGATGGTTCATTACTTCAATTATTAGGCTGCTTCAATTATTCTGATTCCATTTACTGTCTCTTTGATAGAGACTTTAACTGTATTTATTGGAAGTAAAAGTTCAATTAATTCCGGCCATTCGATGAAACAATAGTTATCGCTAAAAAAATACTCTTCGTATCCCAGGTCATAGAGCTCTCCCAGACTTTTAATCCTGTAAAAGTCAAAATGATAAATTTCACTGGAACGCTCAGTCGCATAGACATTTATCAGTGCAAAAGTAGGAGAGGTAACGTAATCGACCACCTGCAACTTATCACAAAGGGCTTTGATAAATGTCGTTTTGCCCGAGCCCATCTTTCCGTAAAAAGCAAAGAGCCGGTCTGCAGGATGGGCTTCGAGAAATTTTTCTGCAATCTGGTTTATTTCACTTAACGAATTGATCTCTGCTTTAAACATCTGTTGGGTCCTCTTTTCTCCATCAATTTTAATCAAATATTTTTGATAAAAATCAGCTTCTGACAATCAATTTTATCTTAATTTTGACAAAAATACAAAACTATAACCATGAACATTCCACCAGTATTAAAATACACGAAAGAACATGAATGGATTCGTGTTGAAGGAGATGTTGCTTTTATCGGGATTACCGATTTTGCACAGGGCGAACTTGGAGACATCGTTTTCCTCGAAATCGAAACATTGGGAGAATCCCTGGATGTCGAAGAAGTCTTTGGCACCATTGAGGCAGTAAAAACCGTCTCCGACCTGTTTATGCCTGCTTCAGGGAAGATTGTTGAGATCAACCCCCTTCTGGAAGAGAACCCTGAACTGGTAAACAGTGATCCTTATGGAAAAGGATGGCTTATCAAGATCGAATTGAAGGATGTTTCGGAACTGAACAAACTTCTCACCGCAGAACAGTACGGTGCTATGCTGGAAGCATAAAGTTGCATACATATCTAACAGGCCGGAATTTCTATTCTGACCATGCTACAAGTCCCGTCTCAAACGGGATTTGCTGTTTTATAAACTTTTAAGAATCAGTTGGTCCTTCCTTCTAATTCTAAAAATTGCAGCTATATTTGTTATTATAGAATCCAATACCAACTACATGAAAACTTTTTTCTCCTTGTTTCTCTTTCTGATGCTTTCAATTCTTTATGCATCAGCTCAAAAGTCCATTGCATCGCCGGTTGATCTGGTTAACCCGCTGATGGGAAGCGATTCCAATTACTCCCTGTCGAACGGGAATACCTATCCTGCCATTGCCCTGCCTTGGGGAATGAACTTCTGGACCCCACAGACAGCCAAAATGGGAGACGGATGGATCTACGCATACGATGCGACCAAAATTCAGGGGATCAAACAGACCCATCAACCCAGTCCATGGATCAACGATTATGGCCAGTTTTCGCTTTTTGCCACCACCGGTCGTTTGATCCTTGATGGGGAGAAGCGTGCCAGCTTTTTTTCACACAAAGCGGAAACTGTAAAACCTTACTATTATAGTGTATACCTTGCTGATTATGACGTAACTGCAGAAATAACCCCAACCGAAAGGGCCTCTATCTTTCGTTTTAAATTCCCGGAAAACACAAATTCATACCTGATCATTGATGCTTTCGACAAAGGCTCCTACATTAAAATCATCAAGGATGCAAACAAGATTGTTGGCTATTCTACCAGAAACAGCGGTGGTGTCGCACCTAATTTTAAAAACTTTTTTGTGGTTCAGCTGGATAAACCTTTCGCCGATGGAACTGTCTGGAGCGATACCTCCATTGTGAAAAACAGCATTGAATTTCAAGCCAACCATGTGGGAGCCGCCCTGCGTTTCGAAACAAAAAAGGGAGAAGTGGTCCATGCCAGGGTTGCCTCATCCTTTATTAGTATTGAACAGGCCGAACTCAATCTGAAAGAGCTCGGAAATGACTCGTTCGACCAGGTTTGTCAGAAGGGACGGGCTATCTGGAACAAGGGACTCTCCTCCATCCTTGTAGAGGGTGGCACAACCGACCAGCAAAAGACTTTTTATTCCTGCCTCTACCGGACCATGCTTTTCCCACGGAAATTTTTCGAGACCGATGCAACCGGCAAAGTTATCCATTACAGTCCGTATGAGGGCAAAATCCTACCGGGATATCTCTATACCGACAATGGATACTGGGATACTTTCAGGGCAGTGTTCCCACTTTTTAACCTGCTTCATCCATCTCTGAATGCGCAAATCCAGGAAGGCATGGTGAATACTTTTAACGAGAGCGGATGGCTGCCCGAATGGGCCAGCCCAGGCCACCGGAATTGCATGGTTGGATCCAATTCGGCTTCCATCATTGCAGACGCCTACCTGAAAGGGGCCCGCGGTTACGACATCAACAAACTATACGAGGCGGTTTTGAAAAACAGTGAACACGAAGGTCCTCTGACATCCGTTGGCCGCAAAGGTGTTGACTATTATAACCGTCTCGGTTACATCCCATACGATGTAAAGATCAACGAGAGTGCAGCTCGGACACTGGAATATGCATACGACGACTGGACCATCCTGCAGCTTGCAAAAGCTTTGAAAAGGCCACAGGCGGAGATTGATCTTTTTGCCAAAAGATGTCAGAACTACCGGAACCTCTTCGACAAAGAGACCAAATTGATGCGTGGAAAAAACGAGGACGGCACCTTCCAGAAACCTTTTAACCCTTTCAAGTGGGGCGATGCTTTCACCGAAGGCAACAGCTGGCACTATACCTGGTCGGTATTTCATGATATTCAGGGACTGGCCGACCTGATGGGAGGAAGAAAAGAGTTTGCGAAGATGCTGGATTCGGTATTTGTGGTCCCTCCCATTTTTGATGCCTCTTATTACAGACAGGTTATCCACGAGATCAGGGAGATGCAGATTGCCAACATGGGCAATTATGCGCATGGGAACCAGCCCATACAGCACATGATCTACCTTTACAATTATGCCGGTGAGCCCTGGAAAGCGCAATATTGGGTACGGGAGACCATGAACCGCATGTACAATCCGGCTCCGGATGGTTACTGTGGTGATGAGGACAACGGACAGACTTCGGCATGGTATGTATTCAGTGCGCTTGGATTTTATGCCGTTTGTCCCGGATCGGACCAGTACATTTTAGGAGTTCCGCTGTTTAACAAGATGACATTGAAGCTCGAAAACGGGAAGACCATCATCATCAATGCTCCTGAAAATTCAGTGGAGAACAAATATATTCAAGATATGACCTTCAATGGTAAACCTTATTCAAAGAACTGGCTCAGTCACAAGGAGCTAATGAAAGGGGGAACGCTGAATTTCAAAATGGGAGCAAAGCCTAACAAAGCAAGAGGTACCAAGGAAGAAGATTTTCCCTATTCGTTCTCGACAGAGAAAAAATAACGTTAAATATCCGCCTTTTTATACGAGCTCCCATGACAAATTTATCCACCAGAAGAATCATTATTGTACTGATTCTATCCTTATTGGTGCAGTCAGGATGTTTCGCGAACGGAGAGAAAACGGATTGTAAGGAGGTAAAGAGAAGCACTCTCCTCCAGGGCTTTGTGGCTCCTCCCGATTCTGCCCGTCCGGGTGTCTACTGGTACTTCATGGATGGCAACATCTCCCAAAAGGGAATGACTGAAGATTTGGAGTCGATGAAAATGGCCGGCATTGGAAGTGTCATCTTTCTGGAAGTCAATGTGGGTATTCCAAGAGGACCGGTTACCTTTTTGAGCGAGGAATGGCAGGATCTGTTTAAACATGCCGTAAGGGAATCAGAACGACTGGGAATTTCGCTGACCCTTGGTTCTGGCCCGGGATGGGCCGGTAGCGGAGGTCCATGGGTCAAACCTGAACAATCCATGCAACACCTGGTGGCTTTAGATACCCTGGTCAAAGGACCTTCCCTATTTAGTTCCATACTGGCAATCCCAAAACCAAAAAAGCCCTACTTTGGTTATGGCGCCCTCACCGACTCGCTACGAATAAAATGGGAAGCCTACTACAAAGATGTTGCGCTCCTTGCTTACCCTACTCCAGAGAATGGCGCTAAAATACCTGATGTAGAAGAGAAAGCGCTCTATTACCGCGCGCCATACTCCTCTGTGAAAGGGGTGAAACCATTCCTGTCCGCACCGCTGAATTACCCTGAAACATTGCCCGGAACTTTCATTCCAAAGGGGAGTATTCAGGATATCACCTCTTATCTGCACGCTGATGGAACATTGACATGGGATGTCCCCGCAGGCAACTGGACGATATTGCGGTTGGGACTTCGGAACAATGGTGCAGTAACCCGTCCAGCGCCGCAACCAGGCCTTGGATTCGAATGTGACAAGATGGATACTGCTGCATTTAATGCCCATTTTGATGCCTTCATGGGAAAATTGTTAAAAAAAATCGGGCCATTGAATCCTGCTTCTTCCGGTGGATGGAAAATGATTCACATCGATAGCTGGGAGATGGGGGCACAAAACTGGAGCGCCAATTTTCGAAAAGAATTCAAGCAAAGACGCAAATACGATCCCATGCCTTACCTGCCTGCCTATTCCGGATCCATCGTGGGCTCACGGGAAGTCACAGAAAGGTTTTTGTGGGATATTCGCCAGACTGCACAGGAGTTGGTTGTGCTAAACCATGCACAACACTTCAAAGTCCTGGGGAGGCGTAGCGGACTTCGGCTCTCCATCGAACCATACGACATGAACCCAACAGCAGACCTCGAACTGGGTTCAGTTGCGGATGTTCCGATGTGCGAATTTTGGAGCAAAAACTACGGCTACAACACCTCTTTCAGTTGTATCGAAGCAGCATCCATCGCACATGTCCTGGGCAAACCTGTCGTTCAGGCAGAGGCATTCACGGCCGAAAAACAGGAGGGTTGGAAACTCTACCCGGGAGCCATTAAAGATCAGGGTGACTGGGCTTTCGCAACAGGTATCAACAAATTCTTCTATCACACTTTCGCCCATCAGCCACTCGATGCAAAGCTCAAACCCGGCATGACCATGGGTCCGTATGGTGTGCATTGGGATCGCAACCAGACCTGGTGGTCCATGTCTAAAGCCTATCATTCCTATATTGCCCGCTGCTCCTATCTTTTGCAGCAAGGAAAAAACGTGGCAGATATCCTCTATCTGACCCCCGAAGGTGCGCCGCATGTCTTTCGCCCACCACTCTCTGCCCTGTCAGGGAATGATACGCTGCCCGACCGGCGCGGCTACAATTTTGATGGCTGCTCGCCAGGTATGCTTAAAAATGCAACCGTGAAAGAGCATAAAATCATCTTTCCTGACGGAGGAAGTTACAGGCTTCTGGTATTGCCGCAAATCGAAACTATAACTCCTGAGTTGCTCAAAAAAATTGAGTCCCTGGTTAAAGCCGGGGCAAATATTGTGGGAATTCCACCAAAGAAATCACCGAGTCTGGTCAACTATCCTGCTTGTGACGTATCTGTTTCAGCCACGGCGGCAACAATGTGGCAAAGCCATAGCCTACCGGGAAATCTACAGGCGCATTCATACGGATTAGGCCAAATTTTCAATAGTAGCAGCTTCACGGTAACGGATTCTACAAAACCCTATCCAAACTACAATGAAACTGCTGAGGTTTTAAAGCGATTGAATGTAGTTGAGGATTTTAGTTCGAATGGTCCGGTTCGGTATGCACACCGTACCATGCCGAACATGGAAATCTATTTTGTCTCCAACCGCTCAGGTGAAAAAATCGAATCGCAATGCAAGTTCAGAGTATCAAATGGATCTCCTGAACTTTGGGATCCACTTACGGGTGAAACCAGATTGCTGAAAAACTTCTCGCGACAGGGGGAAATCACCGGCATCCCACTCCAATTCGAGCCAAATCAAAGCTATTTTGTTTTATTTACTTCTGAAAAGCAAGAAATTTCTTCTGTCAAATCAACGGCAAAGAACTTTCCGGAGCAAAAAAATATTTTGACTTTGGATGGCCCATGGAAACTTTATTTCGACCCCAAACTTGGTGGCCCCGGAGAAATTCTTTTCGATAAACTGGAAGATTGGACCAAGCGAACTGAATCCGGGATCAAATATTACTCGGGAGTTGTCTCCTATCAAAAATCTTTCACCCTCACCAAATCGACGCTGGAGCAAGCATCCCGGCTTTGGATCCATCTTGGTAAGGTGAATAATATGGCCCAGGTTAGCCTGAATGGCATTGTCCTTGGAACATTATGGACCGCGCCCTGGAGTCTTGAAATAACCAAGGCAGTCAAAGAGGGTAAAAACATGCTTGAGATCATGGTTGTCAATCTTTGGCCCAACCGTTTGATCGGTGACGAGCAGTTCCCTTCAGATGGCATCGCCAACAGGAAATGGCCTGATTGGCTGATCGAAAACAAACCCCGTCATTCCGAAAGAATTAGCTTCGCCACATACAATTTTTACAAAAAAGATGCACCTTTGTTAAAGTCAGGACTTTTGGGACCGGTTTGCATTTTGGCAGAAGAGTTGAGCCAATAGAAAGACTGGGAGACGACTGGGAAGACTTGGACGACTTGGACGATAGGGACGGAGAGAAAATGGGAAGATGACCCTCCCGCGCGAAACCAAAGGGCCTGGTCCTGCAGCTCCTAATTGTCCTGTAAGTCCTAAAGATCCTTATTGACTAAGAGAACCATAAAATAGAAGAATACTACCTACAAATAACTACCATGATGACTAAAAACTACCATTATCAAAAAAAAATTTGGTTGATCCTTGGATTGAGCCTTTTCCTTTTTACCGGATGCCAGAAAGATCAGAAAAAGGAGATTAGCAAAATCAACGACTTTGCTTCCCTGCACTCAAAACTTCAGGATCCACCATCAGAATACCGCAGTGCTCCGCTCTGGGACTGGAACGACAAGATCACCGAAGAGGGGATAGACTTCCATATGAAGAAATTCAAGGAGGGTGGTTTGGGTGGCATTTTTGTTCATCCACGACCCGGCCTGATCACAGAATACATCTCTGAAGATTGGTACCATCTCTTCGACTATACCGTTAAAAAGGGCAAAGAATTGGGGATAAAAGTGTGGATCTACGACGAAAACAGCTACCCCAGTGGATTTGCCGGTGGGCATGTTCCGGCAGAAATGCCTGATTCATATTCACATGGGACTGGATTAAACTGTTTGGTCCAGGATACCCTTAAAACTGATACCACCAAATATGTGGTGGTTCTTAAACTGGAAAACAATCAGTTCAAAGAGATCACTAACAACCTCAAAGAGGAGCAGGGACGAATTGGAAAATATTATCTTTTCACAAAAACATTTGCCAAAAAAGGTTACTGGATGGGTAACTTCCCCTATGTGGACCTGCTCTACAAAGGGGTAACCGAAAAATTCATGGAGGTGACCATGAAAGGTTACGAAAAGTACAACAAAGCGGATTTTGGAAACACCTTACCGGGAATCTTCACCGACGAGCCCAACCTGGAGGCAGCTCTTGGTACAAGAACTTCTTACCGTTGGACTCCTGACCTGTTTGCCGAATTTCAAAAACGGTGGGGCTACGATCTGAGAATCAACCTCCCCTCTTTGGTGGACGAAACAGGTAACTGGAAGATGGTCCGGCACGATTACTACACCACACTGCTTGAAATGTTTATTGACCGTTGGGCCCAACCATGGAGCAAATATTGCGAAGAAAACAAACTCCTCTGGACAGGTCACTACTGGGAGCATGGATGGCCCAAACCAACCGACGGATCAGATGAATCCTCCTTCTACCTCTATCACCAGCAACCGGGCGTTGATATGCTCGGGAACACATATACCCCGAATGGTTTAGGTGGTCAATTCGGTAACACGCGCGCCATTCGCGAACTGCACAGTGCTGCCAACCAGGCAGGTCACAACCGAATGCTTAGTGAAACATATGGAGGGGCGGGTTGGGAGATCAACTTTGCCAATTTTAAGCGGCTGGTCGACTGGGAAGTAGTTTTGGGAGTCAACTTTGTCAACCAGCATCTCTCCTATTTCACCATCAAGGGGGTTCGCAAATTCGATTATCCGCCCAGCTTTTCTTACCACGAACCATGGTGGGAAAACTACAAACCAATGGGCGATTACATCGGTCGTATCTCAATGGCTATGTCGACAGGTGAACAAATAAATAAAACACTTGTGCTGCAACCCAATACTACCGCATGGAGCTACTTTTCCAGAATCGTAAAAAATGCCACCATCGACACGATCCAGGACAATTTCAAACATTTTGTCTTCTTGCTCGAAAGGGCACAATACGAATATGACCTTGGATCGGAACTGGTCTTGCGAACCATCGGATCCGTCAAAAATGGAAAATTGATTGTAGGGAAACGAGCTTATAATCTGGTTGTCATTCCTGCCACGATGGAAAATCTTGATCAGAGTAGTTACAAACTGCTTAAGGAGTACCTCCTTCAGGGTGGCAGAATTCTCTCTTTTACGCACCACATTCCCCGATTGGATGGAGTCGAAAGCAATCTGAACAACGAATTAATGACAGCGTTCTCCAAACAGTGGAGTTTTTCCAAAACCCCTGATGACGAAACTGCAAGGACCGTTCTTCGGGATCCAGATTTTTATATCACCGAATCCCTGCCGCTTACTGGCGAACTTTACCACCAACGCAGAATCCTGAAAGATGGTGAACTTCTCTTCTTTGTAAACACTGATACTACTCAAAATGTCTCGGCAACGATAACTGGCAATGGCAAGAGCCTGATAAAGATGAATCTCAACGATGGAAGTTGCTCGTTGGTTCCGGTGAAGCCAGAGAATGGCCAAATCACTTTCGACCTTGAACTGCCCCCTATCGGAAGCGCTCTCTATTTCCTGACCAATACAATCACTTCGGCCCTTTCTGCTTCAACAATTGTAGCACCTACAACAACTGCAAACGGATCAGAAATACCTGCCGAATCGCCAGTATCGGAACAAGTAGAAACTACCGTGAATCAGGAGGCCGACAATGTGCTTGTTCTCGACTTCCTTGATTTAAAAGGGAAAAAAGTGAACCTGAAGGAGACCTACTTTATGAAAGCCATGCACCAGCTTTATGACAGCAGCGGATTCAAAATGGGCAATCCATGGCAACACAAGATTCAGTACAGACAAGATTACATGGCCCTGGATACTTTTAAAACAGGATCCGGATTTGAAGTGAACTATCATTTCAATATCGCTGCCCGGGCAGATTTGAATGCCTTATCAAGTCTTGATGCCGTGATTGAACGGCCTGAATTGTGGGATCTCTATCTCAACGGCGCTAAACTCACAAAATCGGACAAATGGTGGATCGACCGCGAATTCTTCCGTTTCCCGGTAGGAGTTCATCTCAAAACTGGTGAGAATATCCTCACGCTGAAAGCAGAAAAAATGTCGGTCCATGCCGAAATCATGCCCGCCTACCTGGTTGGAAATTTTAAATTGACCCTACTCAAGCAAGGCTTTGAAGTGACCAATGGCACCATAAATGGTTTAGGCTCCTGGAAAACACTAGGTTTCCCTTTCTATTCACAAAAGGTACGCTACTCACAGATATACAAGACACTTCAATCCGGAAAAACCTACAAACTCAAACTGAACCGCTGGAATGGAACTATGGCGGTGATATACGTAAATGGGGTCAAAACGGGTTTGATTACGACTTCTCCTTACGAAATAAATCTTCCGACAAACCTAAAAACGGATGAAAATACCATTTCGGTTGAAATTATTGGAAGTTTGAAAAACACTTTCGGCTTTTTGTACAAGAGCAGTGCAGGCAGATGGATCATTGGTCCCGGAGACTGGGATGTCGCCCCAGAAGCTCTTCCATCAATGGATCAATACTTCCTCCTTGATTATGGATTGTTCGAACCCTTTAGCCTGATTTCGATGAATTGAATGCATCCTACATTACTTTGTGAACCTCGTGGTAACCTTTGTGCACCTTCGTGGTTAAAAAAATATACTAAAATGAAAAAAATAGGCATCTATCTAATGATTTTGCTGCTTTCCTGCGGCTCCTGCGATTTTTTCACGAACAGCAAGCCGATTCCCCCGGAAAAGAGCTGGCAGGAAAAATTCAATGCAGAACTCCCCCTACTTGGCCACAGAAACTGGATTCTGGTAGTTGATAAAGCCTTCCCAGCCCAGACTGCAACCGGAATTACTGTTATCAATACAGGCGAATCATTACAGGATGTTTTGCAGTTTACCTTGCAAAAAGTTGACCGGTCGCTGCACGTCAGACCAGTAATTTTTACCGATAAGGAACTGAATTTCATCACACCTCAAATGGTTCCGCTGGTAAATGGGTACAAGAAAGAATTGCAAAAAACGCTCAAAGGCATTGAGCCTCAAACGCTGCTTCATGATTCGGTATTTGTAAAAATTGACCAGGCTTCCAAACTTTTTAAGGTGATTGTTTTGAAAACAGAAGAGACCATTCCCTACTCCTCTGTTTTCATCCAACTCGATTGTAAATATTGGTCATCAGAAAATGAAAAAGCGCTTCGCGAGTTGATGAAAAAATGAAAATTGGAAGCATTGAAAACTTTAGTCACTTTAGTTCACTTTAGCTCACTTTAGGCACTTTTTATGATTGAGAATATCCTATTTGATCTTGGCGGCGTTCTCCTGAATATAGACATGGTCCAAACCAGAACAGCCTTTGCCCGTCTTGGTTGGAAAGAGAAGGATTGGAAAGGTGTCAACCAAGGAGGGAACCTTATTTTTGAAAATCTCGAAATTGGATTGGATTCTCCGGTTCAATTCAGGGAGAAAATAAGGCAGATTTTGCCTTCCTGTCCGACTGATGCGGAAATTGATTTTGCATGGAATGCCATGCTGTTGGATTTTCCCATTGAAATAGTTAACTATCTGATCAGCCTAAAAAGCAAATACAGACTTTTTCTGTTGAGTAACACCAACGAACTGCATGTTCAAAGATTCAAAGATATTTTTGAGGGAAGCTTTGGTTATGCCATCGATCAGCTTTTCGAAAAATGCTACTATTCGAATGAAATAGGTCACAGAAAACCCAATTCTGAGGCATTTACAGTGGTTTTGGAAGATGCCGGACTGGATGCGGGAAAAACCCTTTTCGTGGACGATCTGAAACTCAACACCGAAACGGCAGAAAAGCTTGGGATGAAAGTTCTTCACATTGAGCCTGGGACACTGATGGAGCGGTTACCCAAATATCTTGGAAAAATCTGAGGGCTAAGATACAGAACACATTTCCCAATTATCACGTCTTCAAATCAGCACATCCTCTTGTCTCCTAGTCCCTTAGTCATCCTAGTCGTCCCCTTCGTCCTAGTCATACTAGTCGTCCCAGTCATCCACTCGTCACTCCTTCTTCTTCGGCTCTCTCCACTCGCCGTTATCTTTGATCAATTTTTTCAGCTCTTCAACCGCATGCTCAGTTGATACATGCCGCTGAATCAATTTTTGTCCTTTGTAAAGATTAATGGTTCCTTTTCCGGCGCCTACATAACCATAATCAACATCGCCCATTTCTCCTGGACCATTTACCACACAGCCCATTACCCCGATCTTTAGATTTTTCAAGTGTTTGAAGTTCCTTTTAATCTCGGCTACAGTATCCCTCAAATCAAAGAGGGTGCGACCACATCCCGGGCAAGAGATAAATTCTGTTTTAGTTACCCTCATGCGACTGGCCTGCAGAATGCCAAAGGACAAATTTTTTAGTTCATTATAGCCAATGTTTCCGTCATTGGAAATCATGATACCATCGCCATATCCGTCGATAAACAGTCCACCCAAATCTGTACAGGCAGCCAACAACAAATCTTCGTAATTATTCTTTCGGTAGGAACGGTGCAGAATAACCGGTATTTTGCAGATATGGGCATCCAGTTCCATGAAAAAAGCACGCATTTCAGCAAAACTATTTAGGTTATTGCTCTCCATGATCAATACCATTTTCCGCTCCCGTTTCAATTTCTCAATGGTTTCCGGATTCCTTTCCTTGAACCGGTCGTATTCCGCCTTGTTGACCCGAACAAACCGCATCTGATTGGCATAGAAGTCGTTGTATAAGTACTCCTCCAATGTCAGGATGGGATACTCTTTCCCTGATTTATCCAGGATCTGCTTTCCATCGTAAAAATATTCGGGCTCAGTTCCTGAACTGATGGTTTTGATCTCGTCAAGGCTATAATTGTTCAAATTGGCAATTACAACGACTGGTTTCTTTCCGCCAATGTCGTTGACCGGGCGATTGGAACGCCTTTCGTATTCGAATGGATTGGTCTGGGCAACAAGTGGCGCTGTAATTGGGGCATGAAATTCACGATCCTTGAATACGTTCACCAATTTTCGGGCAAAAGGAATCTCATCTGCCGGATCTTCCGTCAAAGAGACCCGAATGGTATCACCAATTCCATCGGCCAGCAAAGCCCCCGAGCCAACAGCCGACTTGATACGACCGTCTTCTCCCTCTCCCGCTTCTGTAACGCCTATGTGAAAAGGAAAATTCATCTCTTCAAGCCTCATCCTGTAATTCATAAGCCTGACAGTATATACCATTATACGGGTATTGCTCGACTTGATGGAAATGACAATGTTGTGATAATCTTCAGCCTTGCAAATCCTCAGAAACTCCATCACCGACTCTACGATACCTGCAGGAGTATCCCCGTATCTGCTCATAATCCGATCGGAAAGTGAGCCTTGATTAGCGCCAATTCTGAGAGCAATGCCCCTCTCTTTACAGGCTCGGATAAATGGGACAAAACGCTCTTCAATCTTCTTCAGTTCCTGCCGATACTCATCGTCAGTGTAATTTAGCTGGACAAAAACTGCACGCTTGTCATAGAAATTTCCCGGATTGATTCTGACTTTGCACACGTTCCTGATAGCAATTTCGGCAGCTGAAGGGTTAAAATGTATATCGGCACAGAGCGGCTGCAGATATCCTCTGCGATCAAGCTCATTCCTGATAATTTTAAGATTTTCGGCTTCACGGACTCCCTGAACCGTTACACGAACAAGATCAGCGCCTGCATCGATGATCCTGATAATCTGATTGACAGTTTTTTCGGTATCATTGGTATCAGTGTCGGTCATGGATTGAATCCTGATCGGCTGACCGGAACCCATGCTTACTGATCCAATATTGACAATTGCCGTCTCCTGTCGTTTGTAGTGCAGCAAATTATCAATGAAGTTAAAACTTTGGTTCATACGCAAATAATTCATTTTGTATGATTCCCGAAACCTCGGGAGAAAAGAGACGAATGAAAAAATTCAGTTTAATCCGGTTATTTATTACCAATCAGATGTTCTTCATCCTACCTGGCAAATCTTTCCTGTCTGCCAGGGCAAATTTATCCTTTTATTTTGAATAAATTTGATCCAAAATTTCAACTACATGTCTGTTATTGTTGAAGATGTTTCCAAAAGTTACGGAAGTCAGCTAGCACTCGATAAAATCTCCTTTTCTGTCGAATCGGGTAGCATCATGGGAATTCTGGGTCCAAATGGCGCCGGAAAGTCTACCCTCCTTAAAATTATTTCCGGTTATCTTCGCTCCTCTTCGGGGTCAGTGAAGATCAATGACCTGAAAGTTGATCCTGAAAGTCCTGAAATCAAAAAATCAATTGGATACCTTCCCGAGAATAATCCACTTTATACCGATCTTTTTGTTCGGGAGTATTTAACTCTTGTGGCGGGTTTTTACAAACTCCCGAATAGTAAAATCAGGATCAATGAGATGATTGAAATGACTGGATTGGAAACCGAAGTATTCAAAAAAATCGGAACTTTGTCAAAAGGATACCGCCAACGAGTTGGATTGGCGCAAGCGATGCTTCATGATCCTGCGCTGCTGATCCTGGACGAGCCAACCTCCGGCCTTGATCCGGCCCAATTGGTCGAAATCAGACAGCTTATACGGAACATCAGCAGCAATAAAACGGTCTTGTTATCGACCCATATCATGCAGGAGGTTGAAGCCGTGTGCGACAGGGTGCTTATTCTGAATCAGGGGAAAGTGGTGGCCCTGGAAACTCCTGAAAACATAAAAAAGCTTACTTATCAAAAAACCAGGAAGATTATGGTAGAATATGGAGAAGCGGTCCCAGTTCAACTATTGGAATCCATAAAAGGAGTCATTAAAACTGAACAACTTGACACCAATAAATTTCTCCTGTTCACTTCAGGCGATGATCTCAGACCTACCCTGTTCAAACATGCTGTGAAAAATAATCTGACCCTTCTCACCTTACACGAACAGGAATCTTCTATGGAACATAGTTTTCTGGAACTCGTTAAAGATGAGAGATAACTATCATAACATGAAATAGCCATGAGTGAATATACTCACCAACCGAAATGATTATGTGGCTATTCCATCTGGCAATTAAAAATCAAATTATAAACAGATGAAAATTTCAATCCTTATTTTACTACTGCTACTTTCAGCATCCATTTCCTTGCAGGCACAAACTGCAAAAAAGACCAAAGGGCAAAGCAAATACCTTAGTAACTACGATAGTAAGACCCTTACCCCGGATCAAACGCCTGTCCTGCTTCCTTACAACCGCTGGATTGATCCGGTTGGTTCACAAATTCTTTTTGGGAACGAGGAGCTGGAAAATCATGCCATGGATGTGACCCTCTCGCCCGATGAAAAGTGGCTGGCCATCGAAGGTCGTTATGAAGTTGTGATTGTGGCTACTGCCACGAAAAAAATTGTCTCAACCTTCCAACTGAGCGAATACTTCAAAAATCAGGTTCAAATGAATTCCTTTTCAGGAATTTGTTGGCGACAGGAAGGTGATTTGACCCAGCTCTTCTGGGGTGCAGGAGGTAAAGAAGGCTCGGGCGTGGTTAAAACCAACTGGAACAATGGAAAATTTTCAGATGCAGAATACATCCCAATTGAAAAGGAATCTCCCGCCAAAATGTCACTTGTCAATGAGGTGCTCTTCCGCAATGAATCCGGGACACCCGCCCTTTTTGTTGTATTAAATGGCAACAATACTGTGGCCAAAATGAATACTGATACAAAAAAAATCATTTGGACCACACATTTGGGGGTAGCTCCATTTGGAATCACCCTGGCAAACGGGAAAATATATGTCACCAACTGGGCAGGAAACCAGCCGGAGGCAAATGATCCGAATGTTGCAGGTGTTCCCTGGGGAAGCGCCAAAGTGAATGACCTGAACGGTGCAACCCGTGAAGGAACTGTTTCGGTACTTGACCCCGCTACAGGCGCTGTCTTAAAGGCGATCCCGGTAGGATTGCATCCAAACGACCTGATTCATTCTTCCGATGAAAAATTTGTTTATGTCTCCAATGCCAATAGCGACCATGTCAGTGTGATATCGACGGCAAGTGATGAGGTTACCGAAACAATTTCTGTACGACTGAACGCTGAAGAGAATCCTTATTGGGGCGACTCACCCAATGGTCTGGCCCTCTCAAAAGACAACAAGACACTTTTTGTTTGCAACGGTATGGACAATGCTTTGGCAGTAGTAGCCCTGGGACAAAAGTCGGCGGTTGGCGCAACAGAAGCGGATAGCCGGGTTAACGGATTTATTCCGACAGGAGCCTATCCGGGGGCTGCTGCTGTTTCAAATGAGAACATCATCTATGTGGCCAATATTGAAGCTGCAGGATCATCCATTCCATTTTATACGGAAGGTTCTCAAAAACCAAAATACAACTCGCACAAGGAGATGGCTTCAGTATCGGTCATTTCAATACCGGATAAAAAGTCATTAAAAAATTACACAGAAAGGGTAGAAGCCGCAAATTTTCAGTTCAGGCTCGATCTGACGGCAAAACTTCCCAGGAAAAATGCTGAACCCGTTCCAGTTCCTGAAAGAGTTGGCGAGCCATCGGTGATCAAGCATATTCTCTATGTCATTAAAGAGAACAGGACCTATGACCAGGTTTTGGGTGACATGAAAAAGGGAGACGGCGATTCGAGCCTGACCGTGTACGGAAGAAAGGTAACCCCGAACTCCCATCAACTGAGCGATCAGTACCTTTTGCTGGACAACTACTATGCATCGGGGAAATGTTCGGCAGAGGGACATCAGTGGACAGATGCCTCCATTGTAACTGATTATGTTGAAAAATCGGTGAGGGCATGGCCTCGCAGCTATCCACACGTCCAGTATGATGCACTTGTTTATTCTCCGACAGGTTTCATCTGGGATAACGCTTTGGCACATGGGAAGAAAGTCAGAATTTATGGGGAAGCCTGTCTTTGCGATTTCAGACCGGATCAAACCTGGAGTTCTATTTACAGGGATTTTCTCAACCACAAAAAACTTGAATTCAAGAATATAACGACCATTCAACCCGTTGAACCAATTTTAAGTCAGAATTTCCCCTCCTCCGACAACCATCTTGTCTCAGATGTACAAAGAGCTGATTTATTCATCAAGGAATTGCAGACTTATGAAAAACAAGATAGCGATCAACTGCCTGAACTGATGGTAATGGCTCTATCCAATGATCACACCTCAGGCACAAGACCCGGTCTGCCAACACCCCGCGCAATGGTCGCCGACAATGATCTTGCTCTTGGACAGATTGTAGAAGCGCTTTCCAGGAGTAAATTCTGGAAGAATACGGCAATTTTTGTGACTGAAGATGATTCGCAGGATGGCTGGGACCATGTTTCGGCCTACCGGACAGTCGGTATGATTATAAGTCCATATACCAGGAGTACCGGCATCATCAGCACCAATTACAACCAGGTTTCAATGGTAAGGACCATTGAGCAGATACTTGGAATTCCACCAATGAATGTGATGGATGCAACGGCTATGCCGATGTTTGATTGTTTCTCGTCAAAGGCAGATATCACTCCATACAAAGCTCTAAAAAACCAAATACCTCTGGATGAGATGAATCCTGATCTGCGTAATTTAAAGGGGACTGCACTTCATTATGCCAAAAGAAGCATGGAGCCTCAGTTTGATGGTATCGATGATGGTGATGAAGACCTGTTTAACCGGATCTTGTGGTTTGCAGCGAAAGGTAATGCGAAGTATCCCCATATAAAAAAGTGACTAGAGTGAACTAGAGTAACTAGAGTGAACTAAAGTGACTAAATTGCCTAAAGTTGGGAACCCGCATGGTCTGTACATAATAGCAAAATTGCGAAGTACTTTAGTCACTTTAGTTCACTCTAGTTACTTTAGTTCACTCT
>JBBIUJ010000037.1:0-20093 GCA_037440345.1 Prolixibacter sp. | reverse complement strand
TCAGGAGATTGTGATGGCAACACCTGACTTGACCAAACTACCTGTTCTTACTTGCTGGCCTGCCGACGGCGGACCTTTTGTGACATTGCCCGGAGTAGTTACCCGAGATCCGGAAACGGGTGTCCGCAACGTGGGAATGTACCGGATGCAAATTCTTGGACCAAATACTACCGGGATGCACTGGCACAAACACAAAACCGGGGCCCGACACTACCTGGGGTATAAAAAAGCCGGCAAGAAGATGCCTGTATCCGTTGTTTTGGGAGGAGATCCTGCCTATACCTATGCAGCAACGGCTCCGCTTCCGGACCAAATTGACGAATATATGCTGGCTGGGTTTCTGCGGAAGAAGAAAGTCGAGCTGGTTAGGTGCCTCACAAATGATCTGGATGTTCCTGATGATGCAGACATCGTGATTGAAGGCTATGTTGATCCTGCTGAGGAGCTGGTTTGGGAAGGTCCTTTCGGCGATCATACCGGTTTTTATTCACTGGCCGATTGGTATCCCAAATTCCATGTTACCTGTATCACACATCGAAAAGGGGCAATATATCCTGCGACCATCGTTGGGATTCCTCCACAGGAAGATGCCTACATTGGTTTGGCCACAGAGAAAATATTCCTGACGCCCATGAAACTGACCATGATGCCGGAATTAAAAGATCTTTACCTTCCGCCCGAAGGAGTCGCCCATAACCTGACGCTGGCAAGGATCGATAAAACCTATGCAGGGCAGGCGTTAAAAACGATGAATGCCATGTGGGGCGCCGGACAGATGATGTTTAACAAGATCATGGTAGTGACCGATCAGGACAATCCATGGAAGGATATGGTGGCGTTTGCCAGGAAAGTGAGCAATGAAATTGATCCGGGTCACGATATCATTTTTTCTTCCGGCCCAATGGATGTTTTGGATCACTCCGCCTCCAAATTCGCATTTGGATCCAAAATGGGGATCGATGCGACCACCAAATTTTCCGAGGAGAAGTATACGGAGCAGATTGAAAATAAACTTCCCGGATCGGAATTATTCGATCAAATAGCCTCGGATATTCCTGCAATCAAAACTGTTCAGGCCTCTCTGCTGAACAAAGGTATTTCAGTGCTGATTCTTGGGATTGAGAAGGAGCAAGATTTTCGTCCGGCTATTTTGACAGAAACCCTTTTCAAAATATCTGCCATACAGCAGGTTAAATTCATTCTTTTTGTCGATGCTGCATTGCCTGTCGCCAATCTGGATGCTGTTGTCTGGTATGTAACTGGAAACATCGATCCAAGAAGAGACTGCAAAATCTTTGAAGCAACCCATTCAGGCGAAGTTTCCCATCTGGTAGTAGACGGAACCCGCAAAACAATACAATCTGATGGTTTTCAACGCGACTGGCCTAATCCGGTGGTCTCCTCTTTTGAAACAATTTCCCTGGTTGACAGAAGGTGGCAGGAATATGGCTTGGGGCCAATGATCCCATCCCCGTCACTTCTTTATTCCCCGCTCAAACGAGGCGAAGGGGCAATAGCTGAATAAACGCCCACGCTTTTGTCAAAACCGATTAAATTTTTAACTTTAGCATATATCAGTTTGAATTCTGATCACGCTATTTAAATCCAATAATTTTATAGATCTGTGTCATGAAAACACTAAAAGGATCGAAAACAGAACAAAACCTGTTGAAAGCATTTGCCGGTGAATCTCAGGCAAGAATGCGTTACGACTACTACGCCAAGCAGGCAAGAAAAGAGGGGCTTGAACAGATTGCAGCGATCTTTGAGGAGACTTCCGTGAATGAACGGTCCCATGCCAAACAGTTTTTTAAATTTCTGGAGGGCGGAATGGTTGAAATTACTGCTTCCTATCCGGCCGGGATAATCGGATCAACACTTGACAACCTGAAGGCGGCTGCCGATGGTGAGAACGAGGAGTGGACCGACCTCTATCCCGGATTCGCAGCGATTGCTGAAGCAGAAGGTTTCAAGGCGGTTGCGGCCATTTTTAAAATGATTTCGAAAGTAGAAAAGGCCCACGAGGAGCGTTACAGGACTTTGTATGACAATCTGGAATCGGGAATGGTATTCAAGCGGGGTGAAAAGGTTGTATGGAAATGCATCGTCTGCGGATATTTGCATGAAGGGCTTAGCGCACCTCAGATTTGTCCTGTTTGTGAACATCCCCAGGCATATTTTGAAATTCAGGGGAAAAACTATTAAGAAATTGTTTAAATTTCTTACACAGAGAATTTATGACTCCATAACTAGACTAAAATTGGATTTGAAATTCTCGCTTTAGTCAAAATACGCTTGAGGAAACAACGAGTTACACAGAGAGAAAAATCGCAAGCGATTTTCCAACTCTGTGAAACTCCGGGGTTTCTCCAATGAAAGCATCTAAAATGCAGAAATTTCTATAATCCCTATATTTTCGATTAATAGACAATTATTCTCTGTGTAATATTTTTAAACAGTCTATAAACAGTATGACTGATCTTCATAAGTTTGTACGTTCACTCCCCAAAGCTGAGTTGCACCTTCATCTCGAAGGTACCCTTGAGCCTGAACTCATTTTCAAATTGGCTGAGCGCAATAGCGTTGAGTTAAAGTACGACTCGGTTGAAGCCTTGCGCAATGCCTACAAGTTCGGTGATTTGCAGGATTTCCTTGATATTTATTATGCCGGAAGCAGTGTGCTTTTGAAGGAACAGGATTTCTATGATCTTACCTGGGATTATTTGCTGAAGGCGAAAGAGAACAATATTGTACATACGGAGGTGATGTTCGATCCCCAGGCGCATACTTCGCGCGGAGTCCCATTCAGCGCAGTGATCGGAGGCATCTACCGCGCATTGACAGATGGTCATGAGAAATTTGGGATTTCATTCCGGTTGATCCTATCTTTTCTAAGACACCTGCCTGAAGAGGACGGATTCAAGACACTGGCCGAGGCTGCCCCATTTCAGGGATGGATTACTGCTGTTGGCTTAGACTCCTCAGAAAGGAACTATCCGCCGGATATGTTTGCCAATCTTTTTGAAAAAGCCCTGGAGATGGGATTTTTAACCGTTGTCCATGCGGGAGAAGAGGGCCCGTCTGAGAACATATGGGCGGCGCTGGATCTATTGAAGGCATCCCGTATCGATCACGGAAACAGCGCACTGGAAGATCCGGATCTGGTGGATGTGTTGAGCATTTATGAAATTCCTCTGACCTCCTGTCCGCTTTCCAACCTGAAACTGAAGGTGATTCAAAAGATAGAAGATCATCCATTAAAAGAGATGATGGAAAGGGGAATTCAAGTGACGGTCAATTCGGACGACCCTGCCTATTTTGGAGGATACCTCAATGATAACTTTATCGCGGTTGCAGATGCGCTAAACCTTTCAAAAGAAGATATTCTTCAGTTGGTTAGAAATTCGTTTGAAGCATCTTTCATCCCGGATGGAGAGAAAAGAGCTTTTCTGAAAAAAGTAGAAGAAGCCTCTGCTTGTTAGACTAAGGTTTCTTCCGTATGGTCTTGAAGGATAAAGGATAAAGTATAAAGGATAAAGTATAAAGGATAAAGTATAAAGGATAAAGTTGGAGACGCCGCAATGTTGATTTGCGGCGTCTCTGCATAATTTCCAGGAGAAAATGATCAATTCATTTCGAATATCACTTTATCCTTTTTACTTTATCCTTTATCCTTGCTTCATGGTTTCGGATACCCGTCCATCTGGTGCAGGTTCTCACTGATCTCCTTGTCAGATAGTTCGTAGTCGGAGAGTTGGCCACGCATGTATTTGTCGTAACCGAGAAGGTCCATCATTCCATGACCGGAAAGGTTGAAAATTATGGTCTTTTCTTTGCCTTCCTCTTTTGCTTTTTTCGCCTCACGAATGGTGGCTGCAATGGCATGCGTTGTTTCGGGTGCCGGTACAATGCCTTCTGTCTTGGCGAAGAGCATTCCGGCTTCGAAACATTCGGACTGATGAATGGCGATCGGTGTGACATAACCTGTCTTAACGGCAGCGCTCACCAGTGGCGACATCCCATGGTAACGAAGTCCTCCGGCATGTATTGGGGCCGGTATAAAATTGTGGCCTAAACTGTACATCGGTAATAGAGGTGTCATTCTGGCAAGATCACCATGGTCGTACATGAAGGTTCCTTTCGTCAGAGTAGGGCAGGAGTATGGTTCGGCGCCTATGATTTCGATGTCATCACCATTGATTTTGTCCTGAATAAATGGGAAAGCAAGACCGGCAAAGTTGCTTCCTCCACCGCAGCAACCAATTACGATGTCTGGTTTTTTAATCCCAACTTTTGCGAGTTGTTTTTTAGCTTCCAGTCCGATGATTGTTTGGTGCAGCATCACATGATTCAAAACGGAACCCAGTCCGTATCGGGTCTGTCCTGTCGGGTCTGTCACTGCGGCCTCAATAGCTTCCGAGATGGCAATACCCAAACTTCCCGGGGTATCCGGAAATTGTTCGAGTACAGCACGTCCTGCCGCGGTTTCAGTACTAGGACTTGCCACGCACTTGCCTCCCCAGGTGTTCATCAGGATCTGGCGGAAGGGTTTCTGTTCATAGCTTACCTTTACCATGAAGACTTTGCATTCAATGCCGCCAATCAGTGCACAGGCAAAGGAGAGGGCGCTTCCCCACTGACCGGCTCCTGTTTCTGTAGTCATTCGTTTGATGCCGAACTGTTTGTTGTACCAAGCCTGAGGAACTGCCGTGTTGGGTTTGTGGCTTCCGGCAGGGGAGACACTTTCGTTTTTGTAAAAGATCTTCGCAGGGGTGCCAAGTGCCTTTTCCAGTTCAAAGGCACGGATCAGCGGACTTGGTCTCCAAATCTTCAGCAAATCCTGCACCTCTTCGGGGATGTTGATCCATCGTTCGGTGCTGACCTCCTGTTCGATCAGGTTCATTGGAAATACCGGCGCAAGCATTTCGGCCGATATTGGTTTTCCGTCGGGGCCCAGTGGTGGCAACATGGGTAGATCGGCTGCCAAATTGTACCATTGATTGGGCATTTCCGATTCATCGAGATAGATTTTCTTTTGCATGTTTTCGAATTTATTGGATGGAAAATTTAAAAAAGGAAAGGGGAGATGCCTCGTAAACAGACATATCCCCTTTTATGGTTTAATTACAGGCATACCGCTTACGCATCTTGGATAAAGTCGCGCCAAAGCCAGTTCGAGCCCCTGTAATTTGTAAATGTAATCATTGTTTTGATATTAAACTATCAGCAAAAATAGAGAACTATTTTAAATTTCAAAATGGTTTCTAGAAAATAATATCACAATTGTAAAATTTCCCGGATTCATATGGCGTTAGGCATTGCTAGATGAGTGAAGAAGATGGGAAGGTTGCTAGGAATGCATTTCTCACCTTTTCTAAAATCGTTTAAACAGTCAGTAAAATTTCATCCTGTATGAAGAAACGGTTTTAAAATTATATATTTGGCCATGTTTGTACATTGAAATGCTCCTATGAGCGATAACTACCAGATTAAACCGGATACCTTTCTTTGGAATGAATTCATCAGAGGCGATGAAGACGCATTTCGTCTGATATATAACGGTCATGTCCAGACACTTTTTAAGTATGGATGTAATTTTACCCATGATGAAGCGCTCATAAAGGATTGTATCCAGGATATTTTTGTGGATCTGATGAAATACAGGTCAAATATTGGTTCAACCAATAACATCAGATTGTACCTGTTTAAATCCCTGAAGCGCAAAATTATCAGATCACTTCACAAAAGTGAACTGTACAGACATCTGGAATCAGATAAAATTCCTTTTCAATATTCGCTCTCATATGAAGATGAAGTTATTGAAGATGAAAGTATTAAAAACAGGATTGGGCATTTGGAGTTAGCCATGTCTACCTTAAGTCCCAGACAGAAGGAAGCAATTTATCTCAAATATGTTTCCAATCTGAGTTACGATGAGATCAGTAGTTTGATGAAGATGAATTACCAGTCGGCACGTAACCTGATTTTTAGGGGTTTGGAGAAATTGCGGGATAGTTTTCCAAAAGAAATCATTTTACTTTTCATGTTGCATAAACGGTTACAAAAATTTTTCTGATTAGCTGAGTACAGAATCAGGATTTCCTGCTTATAAAGGAAAATGTACGCTTATGAAGGATTCGCAGGAAAAGCAATCAACTGATTTTATTCATCAATCCAAGTTTGTGGAATGGGTTTTAAGGCCCACCGATGATTTGAATCGGTATTGGGAAGACTATATGGCTGAGAACCCTTTGAATACGGGTAGGATCAAACTTGCTAAACAACTGATTATTGCGATTGTTCCCAAAGAAAAACCACTTGACGAAGTAGAGGTTAATACCTTGTGGAATAAGATCAATGAATCCGCTAAATCCAGAAACAGAAGGATAATTAGTATAAGAAGATGGTCTGTAGCTGCCAGCATTTTAATGGTAGTCGGCCTCACAGGCTGGTTCCTGTCTGATCACACTTCCTCAAAAATCAACGAAATAAACTATCATTCAATTGTTGTTAAACCTAAGCCGGGGAACGAAATAAAATTGATCCTTGCCGATAAATCGGAAGAAATTTTTTCAACCAAAGAGGTCGACTTAAAGTATAATAAAGAAGGATTACTGATAACAAGTACAGGGGAACTGGTAACAAAAGAATCAGTTGATCAAAATCAGGTAACAGAAAAATTCAATCAGCTTGTAGTTCCTTTCGGGAAAAAATCAAAAATTGAACTTGCTGATGGAACCATGTTATGGCTAAATTCTGGCAGCCGCGCAATTTACCCGGTAGTATTCAATAAAGACAAACGGGAAATTTATATTGAGGGCGAGGGATATCTTGAGGTTGCCCATGATGCTTCAAGGCCATTTTATGTTCAGACGGATCAAATGAAGGTCAGGGTCCTTGGAACGAAATTCGATCTGTCCGCCTATAAAGAGGATGCAGCTATTTCGGTTGTTTTGGTAGAAGGTAGCGTGGAAGCAACTTCCGGAAATGAAAAAATGACACTGAAGCCAAACCAGTTACTAAGTTACCAGAAATCTACCCATAAATCCACCATAAGTCATGCAAATGTTCTGGAGTACGTGTCGTGGATTGACGGATGGATGTTGTGTGAGAAGGAGAAAATTACCTCAATTTGTACAAAACTATCCAGATACTATGATGTCAGGATCGATGTTTCGGATCCCAAATTCAATAATATGACCATTACAGGCAAACTTGATTTAAAGTCCAACTGCGAAGATGTATTAAAAGTAATTTGTTCGACAGCACCTATAAATTATACAATTTCAGAGAACCAAATCACCCTCATAGTCAGAGAGAAATAAATATTACCAAGCTAAAGTTCAAATAAATACTAACCAATTCAGATGCCCATGAATGAACTAAAATGACAAAAAAAGACAGGTTATATTGCACTATAACCTGTCCGAAGTTTTAACGCCAATTCGAAGTACATTAAGCAAATTAAAACCAAACAAATTTATGCAAAATTTCGGGTTATTGGTTCCTTATTCCCGGAACCTAAAAAAAATCCTGCTAGTTATGAAACTATTTACGCTGCTACTATTCATATCATTAGCAACAGCATCTGCCAAAACCAGCTACTCGCAACAAACAAAATTCGTAATGAATCTTGAACATGTTACGATCAAACAGCTTTTCGATAAAATTGAAGGTAGCAGTGAATTCATTTTTGTTTATTACGACAACATACTTGATCTCAATCAGGATGTAACAGTTAATGCAAACAACGAAACGATTGAAGAGATCCTTAAGAAGGTATTTGAAACTTCTGACAATACCTTTAAAATCTTCGACAGACAGATTGTTATATCAAAAAAAGAGAATTCAGTAGAGGTTTTAGCGAAATTTCCGGTGCCTCCGGTTACAAAAAAGGAGTTATCCGGTATCATAACGGACAGCAAAGGAAATCCATTGCCTGGCGTATCAATTGTTGTCAAAGGGACAACATTGGGCACCGTAACGGATATGGAAGGCAAATTTATCCTGACCATACCGGACGAGGCTAAATCCCTGGTTATCTCATTTATTGGTATGAAGCGTCAGGAAATTATACTGACCACGCAAACGGTGATTAACGTTGTGATGGAGGAAATAAATGTTGGAATGGATGAGGTAGTTGTTATCGGATACGGCAAACAGAAGAAAGAAAGTATTGTGGGTTCGATCGTTCAAACCGGTGAAAAAGAATTGTTACGTAGCGGGAATGCTACAAGTATTGAACAGGCGCTGACCGGATTGCTCCCGGGTGTTGTATCTATACTGTCTTCAGGAGAACCTGGAGGGATTGGAAATTATCAGGCCACTTCAGCAACAAATTGGAATATGGGCGCTGTAAAACGTTCTGGAAGTGCATCAAACATTTTTATCCGCGGAATGAACACATGGAACGGGGGAAATCCTTTGGTATTGGTTGACGGCGTTGAAAGAAGCATGGATAACATTGATATGAAGGAAGTAGAGAATATATCGGTGTTAAAAGATGCCTCTGCCACGGCAGTGTTTGGCGTTAAAGGGGCAAACGGGGTCATACAGATTACCACCAAAAGAGGTGGTTTGGGAAAACCTGTTATTTCATTCAGCTATAATACCACGGCTATGATGCTCTCGAAAGTTCCTGAGAAGCTAAATTCCTATGATGCCATTCAAGTGAGAAATGAGGCAATTGTGCGTGAACTAGGAGTCAGGCCAACTTCATGGACAGAATTTAAACCCGAGGGATTCGCGCTGAATTACAAACGACCTATACCCGATCCTATTTATGATCAGGTATTTCCTGACGTTAACTGGCAGGATGCAGTATTTAAAAAAGTGGGCTTTGAGCACCATGCGAATCTTTCTGTAAAAGGGGGCACCGATTTTGTCCGTTATTTTGGGTCATTTGCCTTTTTATCGCAAGACGATATGTTCAGAAAAGATTATACCAATGGCAGGGGCTACGATCCGAGTTTCGGGTTTAACCGGTTTAATTTCAGAAGTAATTTTGACTTCAGCCTGACGAAGACAACAAATCTGGGTTTGAGCCTGTCCGGATTTCAAGGCAATAAAAATCAAAATTACGCTGGGGTTACTGATTTTTCATGGGTATATGGTGGGCTATATTTCGCTGCTCCGGATTTATTTCCTCCCAAAAACGCTGATGGCTCCTTTGGATGGAATCCGTTGTATACCAATGGCAATCCCCTGTCCAACCTTTATAACCTGGGTGTTTTCCAGCAGCGCGAGACAGAAATAAACATTGACGTAAGTCTGACACAGAAGCTTGATTTTATTACGAAGGGTTTAAGCGCCAGGGCATTATTTTCCATGAACAATAATTTATTATCTACAGGCGGGCTCTATGACAATACTACACATGTGCGCCCGGAGTCAGGTACCAATACACAGTCAGAGGTTATTGACCCGACCCTTTTTACCGGTCCAGGGCAGAACCCCGCTGAATATACAAGTCTTATGCCTGTTTCCAGCCTCACCAGGCCTTATTATGATTTCTCGGTGGTGCCATGGGTCCTTCGGCCAGAAACCGTGGATGGTTCCCTTCTTTCGAGAAGTAAATTATATCAGTTCCAGGTAGATTATACCCGGAGGTTTGGTAAGCATAACGTTGGTGCGCTGGGTTTGTTCAAACGGCAGGAAAACGCCTATGGAAGCGAGTTCCAACATTACCGTGAGGACTGGGTTTTCCGTGGCACATACGATTATGACTCAAAATATTTATTTGAAACGAACGGGGCTTATAACGGGTCCGAACAATTCGGTCCCAATTATCGTTTCGCTTTCTTTCCTTCCGTTGCGCTTGGGTGGGTCGTCTCGAAAGAAAAATTCTTTAAGATTGACTGGATGAACAGGTTAAAGTTCCGTCTTAGCGCAGGACTGGTGGGAAATGACAATGTTAGTGGTTCAAGATGGTTATATGCCGACCAGATAGCACGTATGGCTACGGCTGTTTCTATGAACGCAGCTAACGTTAACACAGGCAGAAGCCCGTATATAAGTTATGACTATTCAGTACTTGGCAATCCGGATATACACTGGGAAAAAGCCCTTAAATATAACTACGGTCTTGAAGCTGGATTATTCAATAACCTTGTTTCCATTACTTATGATTATTTTACTGAGCACAGGTCAGATATGTTGCTTACAGGAGGTCAGAGATCTACTCCAGCATACTTTGGCGCCACACCACCAGCCGCTAACCTGGGAGAAGTGGATTCGCATGGGTACGAGCTCGAATTAAAGTTTGATAAAAGGTTGGCCAATGGGTTACATCCGTGGGCAACGATTGCCATGTCCCACACGAAGAATAAAATATTGTTTAAGGATGACCCCGCGTTGCTTCCATCTTATTTAAAAGCGCAAGGTTATGCTGTCGATCAGCAACGGACACAAGTCAGGGCCGGGTTTATGAATAACTGGAACGACATCTACGCGAGCGCCCCGCTGGAAGCCAGCGATAATCAAAAAATTCCGGGTTTTTGGAACTTAATAGATTTTAACGGGGATGGCGTTATTACAGCCAATGATGTGGTTCCTTATAATTATTCCCAGGTGCCGCAGAATACCTATTCTACTTCACTCGGCGCCGATTACAAAGGATTCAGCGTCATGTTGATGTTTTACGGTGTCACCAATGTTACGCGTAATTATGGGTATGCCAATTTTGCTTTTAATACGGATGTTGTTTTCACAAATCTTTTGGATGCCTGGTCCAAAGATAACCAGAATGCCTCCGCGGCCCTCCCCAGGTGGAGAAGCCAGGGAGGAAGTATTGGGGACTATAACGCCAAGGATGGTTCATATTTGAGACTTAAGACGGTTGAGGTTGCATATACCTTCAGGGATAAATGGGTAAAAAAAGCGAACATGTCGGCTTTAAGGGTGTACCTGAATGGCAACAACCTTATTCTCTGGAGCAACCTGCCCGACGATAGGGAGGCATCATTCGTGGGTGGAACGGGTTCAGTATACCCCACCGTAAAGCGGATCAATCTAGGAATAGATGTAACTTTTTAAAATTTTGAAGTCATGAGAAAATTTATAAATAAAACATTTATAATCAGTGTGATTATCGCGTGTCTTGCGATGGTTTCCTGCAAAAAGTATCTGAATAATGCCCCGGAAGCCATGATTACCGAGAACGATGCCTTCTCCAACTGGAACTCGTTTCAGGGATTTATTGAAGAGATGTATCTGTTGGAGGTCTCTTATGGCGCTTGCTATTGGAATACACAAGGTTGGAAGGCAGATGAAAATGTTAGTACTGTTGCGGTGGCTTTTGAAGATGGAAATTACTGGAACAACAGCGACCTGTTCACCGGTAGTTTCGACCTCTCCCTTCAACCGCGTAACAAACGAATATGGCCATGTGCCTGGTATGGGATCAGGAGGGCAAATCAGGCGCTCAGTAAGCTGGATTTGCTGATAGACGCGACTCAGGAGCAAAAGGACCTGATAAAAGGGCAGGCGCTGTTTTTCAGGGGATGGTTTTATTTTGAATTGATGCGGTACTGGGGCGGTATGCCTTATATTGATAAGGTATTGTCCCCGACTGAAGAGATGAAATATCCGCGGCTCAATTACCGGGAAACAGCATTGAAAGCAGCAAAGGATTTTCAGGATGCAGCAGCATTGCTACCTGTAACCTGGGATGGTACAGCGACTGGAAATATCACTGTCGGGGCCAACCGGCAACGTATCAATAGAATTTATGCACTGTCATACCTCGGAAAGGATTTGTTGTACGCGGCAAGCCCTATGATGAATGAAGAATCTACAGGGAACAATGCCTTTGATCCGGAACTTTGTAAGAAAGCTGCCAATGCCTTTGCCCAGGTCATTGATATTTGTAATAAAACAGGGGTTTATAAGCTACAGCCCTGGTCATCCATGGCCGATGTTTTTTATCTTTATTCGTCAGGTAGCTCTATACTTCCCGGAGGTAGTGAAATGATCCTTGCCCCGTTGCCAACGCCCGGTCAAAGCGGATGGAATGAAGAGTATCAGATAGCTACTGCTCCTTCGGGGCTTAATGTGTCATCACAACCTGTTTTTGTACCGGCAAATAATTATATTAAGAATTATGCCATGTCCAACGGATTGCCGATTGACGATCCGGCTTCAGGATATAATCCTAACGATCCCTGGACTGGAAGGGAAGCCCGCTTTTACAAGGATATCACTGTTGATGGGAATAAGTTGAGTGATAACACTTCGGCTGGTGCCGATATGACTGCACAATTATTTAACGGCGGACGGCATAGAACCGGGGGAAACCCTAGTGTATCTGGTTATTTTTTAAAAAAATGGTATCCATATGGCTGGGGTAAATATTATACCCCGGGGGCTGGCAATGTATTGGCATTGGATTCTTATCTCAGACTAGCTGATGTTTACCTTATGTATGCCGAAGCTGTACTTCAGGGTTACGGATCCGCATCCGCCAGTGATCCTGGTCTTCCGGCCCTTACTGCAGAAGGAGCCTTGAATGCTGTCCGCAACCGCGCCCAGTTGCCCAATATCTCTGCGCCCTATACTGCCACAAAGGATAAATTTATGGGTGAAATCATCCGTGAACGTGCTGTGGAGCTTGGCTGGGAGAATTCACACCGCTTTTGCGACCTACGCAGGTGGAACCTTAATGGAGATGCGAGGTATTTGAAGAAAACAGCAGTAGATTTTGATCGGGACCCGGTAACAAAGAAACCGATCAACATTAAAGAAAGGGTTGTTGTAGAAAGGGTCGTCACCAAAAGGAATAATTGGTTACCCATTGAAGTAAAATATACAAACCTGTATAAAGAATTTCCACAAAATCCGGGATGGTAGGAAATCCATTTATAACTATTTAATATAGCTTAAAATTATGAAGAAAATATATATTATTCTGTTCGTATTGTTCAATTCTGTCCTGCTGTTTCTGCCGGCAAGACTTACAGCGCAACAAAAGGCACAGAAGGAAGGAAATAAAATAATTATCGAATCAAAAGTTGCTGATCAGGCCGGACGCCCTGTGAAGGGAGCAATGGTATATGGCAATGAAGGTTCCGTAGTGTCAAAAACAGGTCCTGAGGGCCAGTTCTCCATATCGGTTTCCGGTGATCACGACATATTGATTGAAGCTGATGGTTATGAGCCTGCTGTTTTCAGCGCTGGTTCATATAAAAGTTTAAAAGTTTTAACCTTGACCGCCAGTTTATACGGGCAGGGATCAAAAGACGATGTTAATATAGCTTTTGGGAAAGTTAAAAGTGGAAGCCTGGTAAATGCCGTCAGTGTTGTTAACCCGGCGGATTTTCTACCATACGCCAATGAACAAAATATATTAGAGGCGCTTTCTGGTCGTGTTCCAGGGTTATATAGCAGTACCAATGTTAGGGGGATAGGTGCGCCCTTATTTATTGTTGACGGGCTTCCACGTGATTATACCTATATCAACCTTGATGAAGTGGAGCAGATTACGGTACTCAAAGACATTAACTCGGCAATTCTGTATGGGACCAGGGCTGTTAACGGAGTAATCCTGGTGACAACGAAAAGAGGGGTTTCGCTAAAAAAACAGGTTAACGTGTCGGCCAATTATGGCATTTCTACACCAAGCGCCCTGCCCCAATATGTATCGTCGGCCGATTATATGGAATTGAATAACGAAGCGAGGAACAATGACGGGCTTGCCCCATTATACGATGCTGCGACAATTGCCAATTACCGTACGGGCAACAAATACCGTTATCCATCCGTCGATTATTATTCACATGAATATCTCAAGTCATTCAAACCCTTTTCAAGGGTAACTACCGATTTTTCGGGAGGCGATAATACCCTGAAGTATTTCATCTATATGGGCTGGGACGAGAAGGGGAGCCTTATGAATTTCGGTCAAGGAAAAGGTTCAAAAG
Organism: Prolixibacter sp.; assembly: GCA_037440345.1. GTDB lineage: Bacteria > Bacteroidota > Bacteroidia > Bacteroidales > Prolixibacteraceae > CAINVV01. Next base: position 6,177 of record JBBIUJ010000037.1, on the reverse strand, counting down.
AAGACAAGTTCAATTTCCGGGGCAATGTTGATATGAAAATCAATAACTGGATCAAGAGTTCTATCGATGGCGTAGCGGTTCTGGACAACAACAAGGGCGCTCTTGGTAATTACTATTCTGAAGCATCTACCCGCTTGCCACAATTATATGCACCGTTAATACCCATCAGTTTAATTATGAACCCGGGCGCAAATGCGTTATTAAAATCGCGAAAAAATGATGTCGATGGTACATACCTGCTTGGCGGGACACCGAGTTATCTGACCAACGCGTTTGCCGATGGATATTCAGCAGGGAAATCTGAAAATATTGACCGGATGCTCTCTTTTAACAACAGGATTGATTTTGATTTGAAGGCGCTGGCTGATGGACTGGCCTTTCACACGAATCTAAGCTTCGATTATTTTACAACTTACAACCTGATAGTTCAGAATAGCTACTCAGTTTATGCGCCCACCTGGGATACAGCACAGGATTCGATTGTAAGCCTGACGCAAATTGGTGCCGATGCCAGAACCGGAGTTCAGAATGTTTCAGGCCAGTATTTTCAAAGGAGAATCGGGTTTTATGGCCTGCTTGATTATGACAAGACTTTCGGGACACACCGGGTCCAGGGATCATTGTATGGATACGGTAATCAGATTAAAACACAATCTATCGTGCAGCCGGATAAAAACCTGAACTTTGGACTGCGTTTAATGTATAGTTATAAGAACAAATATTTAGCCGATTTCAGCGGCGCTATGGTAGAGTCTGGTAGGTTGCCTGAAGGGAACAGAAACGCTTTCTCTCCATCTTTGGGTCTGGCCTGGCTAATCAGTTCCGAGAATTTCATGTCGGCAATCCCGGCGGTTAATTATCTTAAGCTTAAGGCTTCGGCAGGGATACTAAATACAGATGCGGGGATAGGCGGTTATTATTATTACGATAATATTTATGGCGCCGCATCGAGTTACGCCTGGTACGATGCCGCTGCTTATAACGGGACAGTGTCAACTATTGGTGGAAACCCACGACTCTCTTTCGAAAAACGGAAAGAAATCAACCTGGGATTGGAAAGCAGCCTGTTTAACCATACAATTTCCCTTGATTTTAATGTTTTTAGCAGTATTTATTCGGACCAGTTGACGAGGCTTAATAATTTCTTCCCTGGTTATTATGCCAATTATGTTCCTTACGGAAATTACAATAAAAATTCTTATCGCGGGGTTGAATTGGGATTATCATTTAATAAAAATTTTGGTGATCTCTCATTCTCAGTCGGGGCCAACGGTCTTTTAATTGACAACAAGGTTTTGAAAAGAGATGAGACATGGTCTGAGAATTACCTATACAGGGCAGGCCGTCCGGTTGATGCACTGTTTGGACTCGTTGCAGATGGCTTATTTAAGGACCAGAACGATATTGATAATCATGCACACCAGATGTTTGGCGTCGTCAAGCCTGGAGATATCAAATATGTCGATCAGAACAATGACGGTATTATTGATGATAATGATCAGGTTCAGGTTGGACGTACCGGGTCCCCTTTTACTTACGGTTTAAACCTGAAAATATCCTATAAGGGATTAACATTGTACGCCATTGGCAATGGGGCTATCGGGAGTAATGCATATCTTTCCAATAGCTATTACTGGGTGGATGGCAATGATAAATATTCAACCTATATCCTTGACCGTTGGACAGAGGCAACCAAAACAACAGCAACATTGCCAAGGCTAAGTTCACAGACTAACAATAACAACTATCGGGTCTCAACATTTTGGCTTTACAAGAATAACTACTTTACTTTCAACCATCTGCAATTGACATGGACAATCCCTGGTGAAGTTGTCAAAATGTCGAAAATGAGGAACTTAAGCATTTATGTTTATGGTTCAAACCTTTTTACCTTTTCCCAATACAGGAATATAAGGGAATTAAATGTTGGAAGTGAACCTCAGTACCGTTCATTTTCGTTGGGAGTGAAAACTTTGTTTTAACAACTCAAAAATAATATCATGAGATCACTTAAAATATTATATTTCATATTGATAATATTAATTACAGCAGCCTGTAAAATGCTTATTGATCCGTTGGATGATAATCATGGTACCTTGAGCAGGGTTTATAAGGATCAGTCTTATGCTGAGGGCTTGTTATTTACCGCTTACAGCAAATTGCCTACAGTTAGCTTTTCTTTTGATGAGGTGGCTACTGACGATGCCGTTATCAACGACAAGTTTAGCGTATACCTTAGGATGGCCACCGGCCAGTGGTCGGCTCAATTTAACCCTGAAGATCAGTGGAACAATAGTATTTCTGCCATCATGTATCTGAACCGGTTCCTGAGCGTTGTTGACTCTGTACCCTGGAAAAAGTCAGATTCGGTTATAAACGATTTGTTTGTATGGCGTTTGAAAGGTGAGGTTTACGCCTTAAGGGGCCTGTTTGAATATCATCTGTTGCAAAGAACAGGGGGCATTGGCGCAAATGGTCAATTACTGGGCATACCTGTTATCACAACAGTATTGGACGAAGGAACTAATTTCAATATTCCGCGTGCCGGATTTTCTGAATCGGTCACCCAGATCTATTCTGACTTTGACAAGGCGCTTCAATACCTGACCATGCTTGATTATAAAGACCTGGCTGCCAATGCTTCCAATGATAATCTTGTAAAGACATTGATCCCGGGCGTACCAGGAGTAAATGTTACCAAATATAACGTCGTTTTTGGATCGACATGGAACCAACGAATCAGCGGACGAATCGTAAAAGCGCGGAAAGCGCGTGTAGCTTTGCTGGCTGCCAGTCCGGCCTTTTCTGATGGTGGTTCACAAGTATGGGATAAAGCAGCCAATTACGCAGATGACGTTATTAATATAAGTGGAGGGATAGCAGGGCTTGATCCGAATGGTCATAAGTTCTATGACGCCACAAGGGTTGCTGCCATCAACATAGCAAGTGGTGTAGATCAAAAGGAAATGATCTGGAGAACAGCCCTTGTTACAAACAATACCAGGGAAGCGAACAATTATCCACCATCATTATTTGGGAATGGTCGTGTCAATCCCACCCAAAATCTGGTTGATGCATTTCCCGGGGCGAACGGGTACCCGATTTCAAATCCCCTTAGCCAATTTGATCCGGCTAATCCTTACGCTAAGCGCGACCCGCGTCTGGCATTATACATCCTCTATAATGGGGCCACGATGCGGAGTACGAAAATAATTACAGGTGTCGGAGGAGGCAGAAATGCTAAAGATTCAATTGAAACATCTACGCGCACGGGGTATTATTTAAGGAAGCTTCTAAATGAAAATGTCAACATGGATCCGAAGGCAACAAGTACGCAAAGACATTATGAAGTTCATATGCGGTTTACAGAAATATTTCTCATTTATGCCGAAGCTGCTAACGAAGCCTGGGGGCCTGACGGGGTGGGACCCAGTGGTTTTTCAGCGAAGCAGGTTATTGCCGCTATCCGGAAACGCGCAGGAATAAGCCAACCCGACAATTACCTTACTTCAATAGCAACCAAAGAGGACATGCGGGATTTAATCCGTAATGAGAGAAGGCTGGAGCTTTGTTTTGAGGGTTTTCGTTTTTGGGATTTGCGCCGCTGGAAAGCCGACCTGACAGTTCCTGCAAAAGGTGTAAATATCAATCAGGCTGGTACAACTTTTAATGTTGTTGATGTTGAACCTCGGGTGTATGATAAAAGTTTTATGTACTACGGGCCAATACCGCAGAACGAAGTTCTCAAGTATAGCGCGATTATTCAAAACAAAGGCTGGTAGCGTGAATTCGGTTATTGTTGGGAAAAGAATTAATAAACAACTATACACAAGATGAAAAAAATATTTATAATACAGTCATTATTTATTGGCTTGATATTCTTTCTGGTATCCTGCAAAAATCAGGTAAATGATTTCCAGGATTTTAACTACACTACCGGTTATTTCCCTTATCAGTATCCAGTGCGGACAATTGAATTGGGCAAGGATGTTACCTGGGACAATACAAGCGACATTAATCATAAATTTCTGATTTCAACCGCGATGGGCGGAGTCTATGAAAATACCATGGACAGGGAGTTTACAATTGAACAGGCAGGTTCCCTATGCAGCAGGGTATTATTCGCATCATCAAAAGATACGATCAGGTTGATGCCTCAGTCATATTATGCATTAAGCTCCTCAAAAATAACCATTCCGGCAGGTAAAGTGAACGGAGGTGTTGACGTTCAACTGAGTGATGCTTACTTTAACGATACTTTGTCCACTAAATTAACATACGTTATCCCACTTCGCATTGTCAATGTAACAAAGCTCGACTCTATTCTGAGGGGAAGCGCTTTGGTAACTAATCCCAATCCGTTGATTGCAGCCAATTGGGCTGTCATGCCAAAGGATTTTACAATGTATGCAGTAAAATTTATTAATCCTTATCATGGGACATACCTTCATCGGGGAACTAGTCGGGTAGATTCATCCTCGGTACGGGTTGAGACGAATCTGTACCATCAAAAATATGTAGAGCAGGATGAACTTTGGACTTTGCAAACCAAGAGTCTTAACATAGTTACCCTGAGTGGTGGTTCCCATTCACGGCGTGTTCCTGGATTCCTGCTAATGGATCTTACATTTTCAAATGATGGAAATTGTACAATAACCCGGGCGAAAGGTTCATCCGGTTATACCATAACAGGTTCCGGGAAACTGGTAAGTGATGCTGATTCGTGGGGCAATAAAAAACGCGATGCTATATACTTACAGTATCAAATTACGTCGGGGATTTATTCATTTTCAGCCAGTGACACACTGGTTGTCAGGGACAGGGGCATAGCAATGGAGACCTTTAAGCCTCAGGTTTACTAAATAGTCCATATCCACTTGCCAGTGAGTGAAGTGTCAGGCACTTCTGAGGATACTAAGGTGGATGAGGTGATTTCCAGGCCCCGCAACCATGGGGATTTTCATTCCATTGAAAACTCCCATGGTTGCGGGGCATATTGAAACCCGGTATATCATAACGTTACGAATTCTTCTTTAGCTGTACATACATGGATTTAAAAGATCAAATTGTCAGACATTTAAAGTATTACTTAAGTGTGTTTAAATATGAAGGGAAACAAATTTTGCTTTAACAATAACTAGCACTTATTGAGGGGGAAAACAATTTTTATGAACTTTCGAAATTTAGCCGCAGTTACTCTTTTCTCCTGCATTATTGCCGGGATTTGTAATACTACGTATGGACAGGATTGGAGCAGTTATGAGGCGCGCAGGAACTGGCTTCTTAACCTGTCCTGGCCGGCTCCGAGTTCTAACAGGAAATTGGGCATGGCCTATAACCTTGCAAATTTCAACAAATACCCCAAGGGATCTTCCCAATCCAATGATGCTGTTATCAAAACCGTTGGCATACTTCATGGTATAACGCCCGATATGGTAGACCCTCTTTTCTTCCCTTTGGGTGTTGTCCGCGCGATTTACCAGTTTGGCGACCGTTTCACCCAAGCGCAGTTGGATGGTATAGCTGCGGATGCCCAGATGATGGACAACTGGTATGGAGGGGGCACGGAGAACCACAATCTGATGCGCATGTCCAACGGTTACCTGTTTGCGCAGAAATTTCCAACTGGTATGTGGTATCCTTCACTCGTAAGCGGCGCCAAGGTGAGCTCCGTCAAATTGATGACGGATGTCAAGGAGAAATTGCGCGTTGAAGGACAGAAGCGTTACGCCCATTCATTCGGTGAGGCCTCCTCACCCAATTACATTCTGTGCCATCTGATACCTTTGCAGCAACTTTACGAATTTGCGGAAGATAAGGATTTAAAAAATATCGCTGAGGCCATGATCCTTCAACTGCTCTCTCACTTGTCCGTTAATGTTTACCGTGGCTATATCCTCGATCCCTACCCCCGCTTCTACAATTCTCTTTATACCAATGGTGGGACAGGTCCAGGGATTGATGATGGAATGAAAAATAGCACGTTGTTGCTGAATTGGCTTTATTGGAACCAATGTAAGCCTACGGATTCGCGTATGGTTCAATTAGGAGACAATATCTTCCTGATTTACGCGGCGCTTTCCACCTATCGACCGCCTGTAGCGCTGGAACTCATCGCTAACCTAAGCAGCGACAATCCTGGCAAAGCGCACTGGGCCAGGACTTCAGAGCCAGGCC
>JBBIUJ010000036.1:0-20127 GCA_037440345.1 Prolixibacter sp. | reverse complement strand
TACCCCGGGCTATTCATATCAAACCACTTCGTGGTAAAAAAATTATTCTTTTGTGTTTGAGTTGATTGGTTTTAAAAGGGTTTTTAATCTGTGTTCATTTGTGTAATTTGTGGTAGGGCCGGGGTTGAAATGTTTGCTTTGTTTTAATTTGTGTTCATCTGTGTAATTTGTGGTAGGGCTGGGTTTGAAATGTTTGCTTTGTTTTAATCTGTGTTCATTTGTGTAATTTGTGGTAGGGCCGGGGTTAATCTGATTAATCCGTTTTGAAATCCGTTCAATCCAAATCCGAAATTCTTTTACTAGCTTTGACTCATCCAATTACTACTATTTAACACATTACCATGAAGAAAAATCAACTCATTCTCTCCATTCTCCTGGTGGGAATCGCCTTTGGCACGGCCTGGGCCATCCGCGGACAATTTGGTCACGAACCTGGCGCTGCCTTCGCAGGAATCATCGGGGCATCCGCCCTGCTCCTTGTCGCCCGTCGTGAGGACTGGTACAACAAAATGCTCCCCATCATCGCCGCCGGGGCCATTGGCTGGGGCACAACAGGTATGATCAGCTACGGAATGGTGGTCGGCTATTGCAGGGCCCCCGATCTGCTCAATTCGACCTATGGCTTTCTCTCCCTTTTTGTTATCGGGGGACTCTTCGGATTGATCGGTGGCGGACTCGTTGGCCTGTCACTCAATTCAACCTCCACGAACCGGGTGAAATGGCCATCGCTGGTAGCCGAAATGGCGGCCGGCGGAGTGATCGGTTATTATTTTCTAATCGTGCAGGAAGAAATGCTTATGACGCCTCCGAGGTCTGAAGCATGGGCAATCTGTCTGGGAGCCGGCGCCATGATGGTATGGCACATGGTTCGAAATGGATTTTCTCCCGCCCTTCGCGTCGCCTTTTATGCCATGCTGGGAGCCGGTTTCGGCTTCTCTTTCGGGAATCTTTTGCAAACAACCGGCAATCTCCTTCAGTTCCATTTCAACATGTGGAATGTGATGGAATACAACATCGGATTCTGGGGCGGTTCCGGGATGGCTTACGGTGTTTTTACCTCGGTTTGGCCTGCCGAAACTGAAGTTCCAAAGAGGTACGAAAACAATCTCTCCATGATGGTAATCCTACTGGTTGTTCCATTATTGGTATGGAAAGATGCCTTCATGGTAAGCGACCTGGTGAAAAGCAATTTTATTCAAAATGATGCCTCCAAAGCATTGTTCCTCACCTTGCTAACCTTAGCAATCCTGGTAGCCATGAACCTGATTGTCAGACTTAAATTGATAGGAAAAATAAGCTATGGCAATAGTGAAGTGATGACTCTTTTTCTCATTCTCTTTAGCACCTATATCGTTTGGAGTTACCTGATCACAGGCTTGTTTATGGGAAATTTCAGGAGCGAACAGCCATTGTATGTGCTAAATCTGATCGCCTTTCTCATCCTGATAAGAAAATCGAAATCTCCTTTTAAAGGTATCCTGATAAAAAAATTCTATCCCAAAGACCGCTGGGCGCTCTATTTTGGCCTGATGCTTGCAATAATACTTTTATTACCTTTAATTTCACAACTTATGCATGGCGGAATACCCAATGCCAACATGCGATTTACATTACAACCATGAAATACCCTGAGAGAATTTTCACACCAACCGAAAATGATTTCGAGGGTATTAGCTTCGCTGATCTTCGATTCCATTTGGCCGTTAAAAAACAAAATTATAATCAAATGAAAAATATCCTCCTCCTGCTTCTGGTAGCCGGCTCATTCACTGCCATGGCTATTGATCCTGATCCCATCCAAAAATTAATCGCCCCTGGCGAAAAAATTACCAAAGCGGGAGGGGGATATATTTTCACCGAAGGTCCCTCGGTCGCTCCGGATGGCAGAGTATTCTTCACCGACCAGCCCAACGACAAGATTGATGTTTGGAGCGAGGATGGATCAATAACCACCTTTATGCTGGGTTGCGAAAGGTCCAATGGGACCTACTTCAACAAAAAAGGGGAACTGGTGGCCTGCGCCGATCTGCACAACAGGTTAATTGCCTTTTCTATGGAAAAGCAACCGAGAATAGTTGCGGAGTCCTTCAATGGCAACCACTTAAACGGACCAAACGACCTTTGGATAGCCCCTAACGGAGGAATCTACTTCTCCGATCCATACTACTTCCGCGAGTACTGGGAGGCAGGCCACAAAGAGTTGCAGGATTGCAGAGGGGTCTATTACCTGAGCCCGGAAGGAAAGGTAACCAGGGTCATCAGCGATTATAAACAACCCAACGGGCTAATTGGCACACCCAATGGTAAGATACTCTATGTGAGCGATATCAATGATAGGAAAATCTGGAAATATTCCATCAACAAAGATGGATCACTGGGTTCGAAAACCCTCTTTGCACCGGAAGGATCGGATGGGATGACCATCGATAACAAAGGTAATGTCTACCTTACCACTAGATCCATTTCGATCTATTCACCTAAGGGAGACCACCTTGGCAGAATTGAGGTTCCTGAGCAGCCATCCAACATCACTTTTGGGGGCAAAAAAAGAGACGTCCTCTTCATAACGGCACGCACATCAGTCTACACGCTAAGAATGAAAGTGAGGGGAGAATAATCTAACGACAAATTGACTCAAAGGCAACATACAAAGGTCACATGCATCAAAAGGGAACGGTTTTCCGTATTTCTCCTTCATGCATCATTTTTCGGGAAAAATCCTTTAAAGTTAACTGATGGATGGTTCAAAACATGATTCCGATTCTCAAACAGTCAAACGATGGGCAATAGCCGAATAGGCCAATAATCTTTCGACCGTTGTATCCGGGGTAATTTCGCAACCTGCTGAAACAATTCCCCGGCCTTTGGTGCTGGTAAAACAAGATTGAACACTGGCCTCAACCTCTGCTAACGTTCCGTTCTGTATAACCGAAACAGGATCAGTGTTCCCGGAGAAAACCTGGTTCGCTGACAACAGCGGAAGAAATTTCTCCATAGAACCTACCAAATGGTCAACATCTATTATGTCGGCCCCTGTTCGGATCATATCGGGCAGGATGGCCGTCGTATTCCCGCAGATATGCAATTTTACTTTGGCCCCCAGCGCATGGGCATGATCGACAAGTGCCTTTTCCAAAGGTAAAACGTATTCGTTATAAAGATCCGGCGAAATCAGTGAACAAACAGCGTCCCCAATACCAATACAGTGAGCGCCGGCCTTAATTTGTGCCTCCAGAAAAGTCAAGGCGCTCTCTGTGATAATTTCCAGGGCCTTCGTGAGCGCTTTGGGATGCTCATAAAAATCGAGGCAGGCAGCTGAAAGATCCCTCACATCACAATACTCGGCCAGGGGACCCTCCACCCAACCACAAATAAACTGGGAATCTCCGACCAGTTTTTTGAAGTATCCGATCTCATCAATCCGGGATACCAGTCGAGGATGTTCGTTTACTTTGAGTGGCATTAATTTGTCAATATCCTGAATGTCGTTGATTAACAAAGAGTCGACAACGGGGAGGGAGTTCAGGGGATAACTTATTTTGGTACCGAAGGAGGCCGCTTCAGCATAAGCGTCAGACATCACATTGACCCAATCGTAAGAAAAATCAGTCGTACACCGGAGGTTTGTGCTGCATTTGTCGCGGTAGTTTAGACAGAAATCACGGTAGTTTACCCCTGAATATTTTGCCGCAAACCGCATCAGGATTGGGTGAAAAGGCGGTCTGTCGACTGCCCTTCCATCCAAAAAATCCATTGTCCTCTGTAAACTGTTCACGATCCAAAATATTTGAAATGTTTAATAATTTCTGTTTGAAAAGCTATGGGTTCGAACGAATTCACTTAACCCTTCAAACATTTCAAACTCTTCAAATATTTAACCGCTATTTTACGTATTCCGCTGCCGCCAGGAAGTCGTAACTCTTCTGAACACTAACAAGTGGTTCAAAATTGTAACGCTCCACCTCAACAAAATAATCCTTGATACCAATAGAATAACCTGTTTCAAAGATGGTTTTGAAATCAAGCAATCCGCTTTCGCCAATCTCTTTTTCGTCTTTGATGTGAAGCAGTTGGAAACGGTTCGGATATTTTTTCATGTACTCAACTGGGGAGCATCCACCTTTCATCACCCAATAGACATCCATCTCAAAAGTGACTTTTTTAGGATCCGTGTTCTCCAGCATGAAATCGTAGATCACCTTATCCTCAATTTTAGTAAACTCATGGTTGTGATTGTGCCAGCCGAACTGCATACCGGAGGCAGCTGTTAATTCACCGACAGCATTGAAATAATCCATTTGGATTTTCAAATCACTCAGCTTATCCGGCCATTTCAAACCTCCTGGTTTAATCATAAATTTCATACCGGTTTTGGCATGATCTTCGATGGCTTTTTTCCACCAATCCATAGCTGCTGTATGGGTCTCTTTGGTATAGTTAGGCCCGCCCAAATGGCAACTGCTAAGCTTCATACCCAAATCTTTCACCCGCTTAGTGAACTCATCCGGAAGCATTCCATATATTTTACCATCGCTGTAACTGGCTGTTTCGAGTGAATAGTAACCCATTTCGGCTGCCTTTTTAAGCGTTCCAACAGCATCTTTATTCATATCTTCCCGGAGGGAATATAGCTGAAGTCCTACCCTCTTTTTCTTTGTTTTTTTCGGTTCAGCGGCAGTCAAAAGATTGGCGCCTGCCATACTCCCGGCAACGATCAGTGAAGTCGTTTTAAAGAAATCCCTTCTGTTAGTCATGACTATATAATTTTTTTGATTTATGTTGATTCGTAAAAATAGCTTTTTTTTAATTGATTACAACAAAGGCTGCCTCCCGAAGGAAGCAGCCTCAATTACTAAACTTTGTTTAACCGCTCTAACAAAAAAAATTCACTACCAATAAGACTCTTCAATTACCAAAAAGTTACACTTTTTTGAAAAATAGTTCAATATCTACAGCAACACAATTGGTTAGATAGGGGAGATAAAGCGATAACATAGATTATTCCATGCTGTCTTATCGAACTATTTTGTTAGAACAAGGGCCGCTCCTGTAACAAAAGCGGCCCCATCAACTAACTATCTAACTTCACAATACGCGTTAAACTCTATTAGTAAGGTTTTCCTGTTCCTTGCAATAACCACATCCTGGAATAGTTATGGTCTTTACTTTGGCCTGTAGGTACAAAACTGGTAGCTTCCAGTTTGGCAACAGCAGCATTATAATTAACCAGATATTTGGGATCCTGACTTGGTACCGGATACAAAAACCGCAAGGGAATTGCAGCTCCATATTGCGTCACCGGTCCTGTTACCAAGGCTGGGTAACCGGTACGTCTGTAATCAAACCACGATTCGACATTGAGAAATAAAGAGATCCATTTTTGGTCCATGATCCGCTCCAGTTTGTTACTTGCAGCAGTATAACCAACTTTCGGATTAAGGTAATAAGCAGCAAAATTAAAACCGTTGGAACCATCCGTGATACCCCATCTGCTAAGTGAAGCCACAATACCATTTTTGTAATGCGTTTCCGGATCAGAGACCGAAAAGCCTCCCCTTTGTGCAGCTTCCGCCAATAAAAATTCAACTTCACTGTACATTATCAGATCCATCTTGATGTAGGTCTCACTATTTGCCCTGAACCTGGAGTGCAGATACGAAATATATGGGCTTCTTTCCGGCTGTGCAAAAGCCGGTCCTGCACCTTTGTTGTATGCCTGGGCGTCAAATAATGCTATGTTTGCTGGTAACCCGACATAAAACGAAGTGTCAAGCGCTGTGTTGGTCGTTGGCAGGATTTTCACACTGAATGTCTCCCCAAACCAGTTCTTCACGGTTACATCCAATGAAGCTGTCGCATTAAAATCCCACTTTGTCTGAACAGGAATTGCCCAACGATGCAATCGTGGATCGCTGTACGATTTCAGTTTATCAACCAGGGTTTTACAGGGCTTGGTTTGGTATTCCGGGTTGGAAGTGTTCAACAATCCTCCCTTTGCAGAATTATTGGCCGTTGTCCCCAGATAATTGACTACGGCATTGTCACCATTGGAGGTGAATGCCTGAGCGGAGGCAGAATTGAATTCCGCAACCACATCAACACCCATCGCGCTCATGTCGGCTTTTTTGTTGATCAATCGCATGCAATATCTCATCCTCAATGAATTGACGAATTTTCTCCATTTAACCGGATCTCCACTGTAGAGAACATCTGCACTTGCAGAAATTTTGTAATTGGATATTCCCGGATCCGCTAGAAGGGTTTCTGCGCTTTTTAAATCTGCCAAAACACCCTTATAGATCTCTTTTTGATCGTCGTATTTGGAAAAATAGATTCCCTGCTTTGCCTGCAAACTTTCAGAATAAGGAACATCGCCGAATAAATCGGTAAGCGTCCCATAAAGGAATGCCCTTAATGTCAAGGATATCGCTTCAAAGAATTTATTGTTTTCAGTGATAGACTTGTCATGAATGATGGCAACATTTCTTAAAATATCATAATAACCACCCCACGAACCGCTGGTCCAAAAATATTGGTTAACCTCAGGCATTCCATCATTGGTACCCATTTGATTGTACTGCATGGCCCCAGCGACACCGGTTTTATGATCTCCCAATGATTTGTAGGTTTTTGCAGCATTTGTAAGCACGTATGTGAGGATATAATTTGATGAGACAGAAACAGGACTGTTCGGACTAACATTTAATTCATTCAAATCCATACAGGATATGGTCTGAAATATTAATGCCAATGCAACAACTATCTTATATTTTATAGTCTTCATGGTAATTCTCTTTTAAAAATCAAAGTTTAACTTAAATCCCAGCGAACCTGTCCAAGGCATCATGTTGTAGTACTCAGCGCCCTGAATCCAGCTACTTCCGGTATTCCGGTAAGCCCTTTCCGGATCGATGTGAATACCTGCCTTCGTCCATTCGTAGATGTTGGTAGCGACAATAGATACAGATGTATTTTGAACGTTGATTTTCTGTATCCATCTCTTTGGAAGGCGATAAGTTAAACTTACCTCCCTTAATTTAACATAGGTTGAACTGAATACAGCCCTGTCCACAATTGCCCTGTTGGAGGCTTGGTTGGCATTAAAAGGGTCAAGCCATTTCGTCAGCGCCGGATCTCCCAAATTTTCCACATAACTTTTGACTCCCCCCACGGTGGCTTCATATACCCCTGGATTAAAGCTGGCATCGGCATAACGCGTGACCGGATTTGGATTTGGCCATGCAAAACCCCCTAATTCAGGAAGCCGGCCACCTACCCAATTGCCAAAGAATGCATCTGGATTTGCCTTGATCTGATCGACAATATTCTTGCTCTTATCATAAGGCGCACCACTGAATGAACTTGCATTCACACCATTATTTTGCATGAACATCCATGAATTGGAATAGAATTTCCCCCCCTGGTTCCATTCGATATTTGCATACAATGAAAATGATTTATAGGTAAACGTTGGCTGCATACCCAGAATAAAATCCTGGTTCGAATTACCAATCTTAACCATGTGTGACGGATCCTGGTCCATTTGGTATTTACCGGAGGATGCGATGATCGGGTATCCATAATATGGCGACGCTTTGTCTGTTACCTTTAAAACCGGTTTTTCCCAGATATCTCCCATCCACTCGCCTACCTTCGTACGGATTACCCCGTTTCCTCCTTCAATAGAATAAAAATCGATGTTGGTCAATCCTTCGGCAAGTTCCTTCAGGCGGGTTTTGTTTTTGGTAAAACTAAAATTCAGGTCCCATCTAAAATCCTTTAACACGACCGGTGAAGTCGTCAGGTTGATTTCCCAACCCCTGCTCTCAATGTTCCCCGAATTAATGGATTTGGAAGAGGCCCCTGATTCAATGGGTAATGAAATGTTTAAAATCTGGTTCTTGTTCTGGACAATATAATAAGTAGCTTCGAGTCCAACCCGGCTTTTCAGGAATTTCAGGTCAACACCCACTTCATTGGAAATCGAACGTTCCGGTTTTAATGTATTGTTGGTAAGGTTTCCTCCCATGAACATTTGTTTTGAGCTTCCCCAGTCAGCTCCAATGGAGAAGGAGGGATCCAAATTGTACGGGCCTGTATCATTTCCCAACTGTGCACTACCTGCCCTGAGTTTCGCATAGTTGACCCAGGAAGGCATTGTAAACATTTCTGAAAATAGCAAACTCAAAGATGCAGAAGGATAGAAATAGGACCTGTTTGCTTTCGGCAAGGTGCTTGACCAGTCGTTGCGCCCCGTTAAATCAAGATAGGCCATTCCTTTGTAATCGATGGATGCCATTCCGTATACACTGTACACAGCTTTCTTGTACCAACTGCTGCTGTAGCTGATGGTTCCCGGAACACCGTTGGAGATGGTATACAATTGGGGAATAACCAGCGAAGCAGCTGTGTTGCTTACTGCACGTCCGTAAACATATCTCTCATTTGCCGCTATAAACCCATTGACATTCCATTGATTGTTAATTTTCTTCTTGTAGGAGAGGTTTAATTCGAAGTTGTTCTCCTTGTTGTAGAAATCATAGATATTGTAGTATCCTGTCGTATTGGTCGTTGTACTGAAAGCCCTTTTACCTTCGCGGTTTTCGGTATAAGCATCCCTCGAAAAGCGGCCCATGAGGCTCAACTCCTTCGTGATGTCCCAATCAAACTGAACTTTGCTGATCAACCTGTCCCGCATAAAAGAGTTGGTATTCTCATTGGCGACGAAATAGGCATTGTTCTGTTTGGAGGCATTGACAAGTTGCTGTATCCCTTCCAATCCTGGTACCCAATAGCTTTTGAGGTCATTGATATTCACCTGGGCTCCTTTCTCATAAAGGCTCCTGACTACGTCGTTGCGATCGTCTCCCGTAACATTTGGCCGATTTGCGGATCCCGTTTCGTTCCAGTTAAAATTGGCAGTAACCGATAGCTTATCAGATAACTTGTATTGTGCATTCAGGTTGATGGTGCTCCTTTTAAGGTCCGTATTGGGGATCATACCCGTATTTCTCATGTCACCTACGGAAAGCCTGAAATAGCCATTCTTGTTATTGCCGTCAACCGCCACATTGTTGGTAAGGGTATATCCTGTCCTCATAAAATCCTGGATACGGTTTTTATAGGATACCAGGGGAACGGCCGCACCGTCACTGTTCCACAATACCCATTTCTCCCCTACATCCAATTGGGAACCCCACGATTCGTTCTCTGCCTGTTCAAGAATATGTGCTCCTGCTTTCCCGCTGCCAAACCTGGTTTGATAGGGATAAACGTCTGTCATCACATCGAATACAATGGATGAATTTACAGCAACACCAATTCCTTTCTTTCCTTTCACACCTGAGCGTGTGGTGATCAAAATAACTCCGTTTCCGGCCCGTGAACCATACAATGCCGCGGCGCTTGCCCCTTTCAATACAGAAATACTCTCGACATCATCAGGATTAAGGTCGGAAATAGCATTGCCCATGTCGGCCCCATTATAGATATTGTTAGAGGCATTTGATACCGGAACCCCGTCAATCACAAACAACGGCTGATTGTCATTGTTGAGTGACTTGGCCCCCCGGATGATGATGTTAACGGATGAACCTACGTTTCCATTCATTTGCGAAATTCTTACACCAGGCACTTTGCCCTGAAGTGAGGTCAATACGTTTACCTGCGGGGTTTCGGTCAGCAATTCTCCCTTTACTTCACCAACCGAGTATCCCAGGGCCTTTTTCTCACGTTTCAAACCCAATGCCGTAACCACCACATCACTGACGCCGACAGAAACAGCTGCAAGGGAAATATTGACCAACGATTTTTGACTGATGTCCACTTCCTGGGTCTGCATCCCGACAAAGGAGACCACCAAAGTCTTTGCATCCACAGGGACTTTCAGTGAGAACTCACCGTTGCCATCTGTCGTGATGCCTGTGGTTGTTCCTTTGAGAACAATTGATACCCCCGGCAATGCCATTTTGGCTTCATCTGTAATTTTTCCTTTGACCTCCTTCCGCTGAGGTTGGGAAACATCAGTCACGATTCCGGTTGGCACCGAACCGTCCGCTTCAAGGATGACAATCTGGCGATCGTAAATCTTGAAGCTGTTTTTAGTATCAGCAAATAATTGCGTAAGAACATTTTCAATGCCCTCATTATCAACATTCAGTGAGACTATCCGGTTGAGATCCAACGTCTTCTCGTTGTAAAGCAAAATAAATTCACTGTTCTTCTCGATTTCTGAAAATACTTGTGCTACTGTTACCTGATTCAACGAAAAACTTAGTTTGGTTTGTTGAGCGTAGCTTTTTGCAGAAACTGTCGCTATGGATATGAGCATAAAAACGGCCAGTATTTTCATTCTCAATAAGATTTTGGTCATGACCTTGTGAAAGGTACACGGATGAACCTGATTTTTTTTCATAGATTTGTACTGTTTACGTTTAACTTTCAAGTGAACTGGAACAAAAGCCGGTGGGTTGGCAGACTCTCCGGCTTACTTTTTCGACTTATTTCCTCATAGGCATCTCTTTTTTTAACTCGATATATATTTTTTTCTGTTCGATTCTGTAAGTAACTCTAGCAACATCGGCCAGCACCTTCATTACATCTTCAATAGAATCCTTGAGATCCAACTTCCCGCTAATCAGGTCTCCTGATGGAAAAAGTTCACTGTATACAAACTGAACATTGTAATATCTTTCAACTTTTTTGAACACATTGACCAATGGCTCTTTACAAAATGGAAACCAACCCTCCGTCCAGGCAGTATAAATACCCACATTGCCTTCATCACTCACACTGGTTGTTAAATCCGTTTTGTTGAACGAAGCTTTCTGGTGCGCATTCAATATGGTCTCCTTCCCCAAAAGGTTCATCCCCTTGTTCTCCCTCAAAGAAACAGCGCCCTCCACAAGTACAGTCATAACCTCATTGTCGGCCTGGTAAGCTGAAACATTGAATTTTGTGCCCAAAACCCTGACAACGACCTCCTTAGTCTTCACGAAAAAAGGTTTATTCTTGTCGTGGGTAACATTGAAATAGGCCTCCCCTTCGAGAAAAACTTCTCGTTTCGACCCTGAAAACTTATCAGGAAAAGCCAGCTTACTTCCCGCATTAAGCCATACTTTGGTGCCATCCTCAAGCTCGACAGATGATTTTTTTCCATACGGAACAACGACCTGGTTCATTGGCATTTCTGCACTTTTCTCACTGAGGTTCGACATCGCAACAAGACTGTCGTTGTTGATCCGGATGGCATGACCTTGTGCGTTTACTGTAATTGAGGATTCGTCATTTTTCAAATTGATCTCCTTTCCCGAGGCCAGGATTAATTTGGATTGCTGAACCGAAGTGTCAGGCTTAAATGTATACCACTGTGGCGATTCAACCTGTTTCACCTTCAAGTAACCAAAGGTGGCCAACATCAACACAATAACAACTGCCGCAGCATATTTTAACAGTTCATTGTATCGCCTGATCCTGAATTTTGATTGGTGGACACGGTCAAACCGGGCAATATTTTCCCACATTGCATTGATGTCATCCTGTAAAACAGGCTCCTCCTGCACCTTTAGCAGCCTGATGATCTCTCTGGCCTGATTAATTTTAATTGCAAAATGAGGATTTTCATCCAGGAGTTTGTCCAATTCGTGATTTTCTGAAAGGTGGTTCAACCAGATAAGGAAATTCCGGTCGTCCACCATCTCTTCTGCCGTATATTCCAGGTATGTATTATCCACAATGAGTATATTGGTCTATAAAGTGATAAAGACACCTGTTCAAGTTTTGTGGACTGTTTTTTATCTGTTTTTTTTGAAAAGAAACATTAAAATCAGATCTGAAGGATCCAGATGCTCTCGCAGGGATTTTAAAGCCCTGAAAACCATTTTCCTGGCAGAATCATATTGTATCGACATCAGCTGGCATATTTGCTCATAACTGTAATCGCAAGTGTATCGGTAATACAGAATCTCCCTTTGTTTGGGGGAAATTGCCTTAAGAACTTTTCCGATAGCCTTTACTTTTTTACTTTCAGTCTCTTTGCCAATCAGCTCCTCTTCGTAAGAATATTCAATGTTTAACTCGAAAGGATCATCCCCATTCAAAGGCTCCCCGGCATGCTTTTCCGATTGGATCCTTCTGATAATCCGGTGCTTAAATGCCGACATTAAATAGAAACGAATGTTATCCGTTTCCCCTAGAGTTACGCGGTTCCGGATAAGGTGGTAAAACATCTCCTGAATTGTATCCTTGATCAGCTCTTCATCCTTCGTAAATTTCCTCCCATAACGGTACAAATGCTCTATCTGACGAGAGTAAATGTAAGGGAGTGCGTAGCCCTTACCGCCTCTGAAATCATTCCAGATAGTGGTGTCATTTAGCATTAATAGATAGTTTTGGTCCTTAAAAGTATCAATTTTTCCAACGTTGCTGTTAATAAATCAAAATTTTAAGTTCTGGCCTGCAAATGACCATCTGAAACGTTCTGATGACTATCTTTGTTACGGATAACTATACAAATCACTAATAACTATTAACATGAAGAAGTTTTTCAAGTACCTTGGTATCGTTGTTCTGCTACTTGTGATCGGCCTGTTTTTTTGGTTCGGCCACAACCTCAAAGACCAGCATCCTGATTACAATCTGGACCTGAAAGTACTGAACAATCCTCCCGCCCAACTCTCTGCAGGATTTTCTGCTATGCCAATCACTCCAGCTGTTCCGGACCGCTGGGAGGATAAAAACAAAAATGCGGAGTACGATCCCGGTCAGGGTGAAACCTTTACCGACGGAAATGGCAATGGTAAATTTGATCCTGTTTGGATTGCCGGGTTCGGTAATAACAAACCGGCTAATGGAATTCACGACGACCTTTGGGCACGGGCCATGGTGATAGACGATGGAAAAACACGTTTGGCCATCGTTGTATTGGATGCCATTGGATTCATGAACAATGATGTGATTGATGTAAGGGATCGCATCTCCAATGAGTCGGGCATAACCTACGCAATCATCTCCTCAACCCATACACACGAAGGTCCCGATCTGCTTGGCCTCTGGGGAAAGAGCCCTTTTCAAAGCGGCATTGATCCGGCCCACATGGAATATGTAAAAAATCAGGCTGCAAAAGCAATCGAAACAGCCGCGAAAAATCTTCGTCCTTGCCGATTGTCGGTCTCCCAGGACCTGACCGGGGCCGCAAATCTGGTCATTGACACCAGAAAACCTGAAGTCTTTGATTCCGGACTTCGCATGATCCAGGTACTCGACAAAGAATCTAACAAAACCCTGGGAACCCTGATCTCCTTTGGCGACCACCCTGAAACACTCTGGAGCGATAACCTGCTGCTCACCTCTGATTTTCCGCATTTTGTTCGTGAAGGGATCGAAAAAGGAGTATTCAGCAAGGATAGCTTGATGAGACCGGGGGTTGGTGGTGTTGCAGTCTATGCCAGCGCCGCCGTTGGGGGATTGATGACCACACATCCTCGGTTGACTGTCAAAGACCCATTCTCAGGCGAGGAATTCAAAGCTCCTACCTTCGAAAAAGCGGCAGCCCAGGGCAAACAGATGGCCAATCTGGCGCTTCAGGCAATGGCAAAACCTGAAGAGGTGATCGATTCCGCTTCCATCTCAATTGTTGCGAAAACCATCCTTTTCCCGCTCGACAACACCTTGTTCAAACTGGCCGCCACTCTCGGGGTCATGAAAAGGGGAACCTCCGGCTGGATGAAGATGAAGTCGGAACTCGCAGCCATAAAGATCGGACCGGTCTCTATGATCACCATTCCGGGAGAGCTATATCCTGAAATCCTGAATGGGGGAGTTGAGTCACCTGAAGGACAGGATTATAAAATATCACCTGTTGAGATACCCCCGCTAAGGGATTTGATGCCGGGAAAATATAAATTCATGTTTGGCCTGGCCAACGATGAAATTGGATACATTGTTCCCAAAAGTCAGTGGGATGTAAAAGCCCCATTTACTTATGGACGCGACAGCGGCCCTTACGGGGAGGTTAATTCACTTGGACCCGAAACCGCCCCCCTTATTCACAAGAATATCAAAGCAATGCTGGAGGAGTTGAAATAAGAAGTGAACTAGAGTGACTAGAGTGAACTAAAGTGACTAAAGTACTTCGCACTAACCAGTATTTGTTCGGAGTCCATAACTCTAGACACTTTAGTTCACTCTAGTCACTCTAGTCACTCTTTAAATAATATCCTCTCTACCTCCTCAACCTTCTTCACCACCACATCCGCCCCCGACTGCCACAGGATTTCATCGGCAAGAATCCCGGTATTGATGCAGAGCGTAAAAATACCTGCCGCTTTCGCGGACTCAATACCCAAAGGGGCATTTTCAATGACCAATACCTCATCTGCCCCAAATCCGGATTTTCCAAGCGCCTTTTGATAAGGTTCAGGATGAGGTTTGCAAAACCGGACATCCTTTGCGCTGACAATTTTTTCTTTTTGGACCAACCCCGGGAAATCGCTGCACAACCCATCCAAAAGCAACTCCTGGGCAGAACCGGTCACCACCCAGATTTCAATTCCCTTGCGGCTTAACCTTTCCATCAAAGACTTGATGCCAATGATTGGAACCGGAGCCGGCATGGCTTCGAAGAACTGGCTTTTATGGTCATAGATAAAGGAGATTTCCTCCTCCGTTGCCATTCTCCCCAACTTCTCCTGATAGAACATCTGCACAGTAGATGCACCCGTGCGCCCCTCATTCATGTATACCTGCTCCAGTGGAAAATCGTGCCCCAAGGCAGCAAAAGCCTTGCTCCAGGCAACAGAGTGGTTGCCCATCGAATCATAAATGACCCCATCCATATCAAAAAAAATGGCCTTGAGCGTGCCAAAGCCATTCAATCGTTGTTCGTTTTGCATGCACTTTAAAGTTTGCCCGAAATTTGGTCTAGAAGCGGAGTTACCATTTTCTGATTGGAAAAACCTGTTGCCCCCAACAAATAGCTTCCCTTCCACCTCAAACAAACGGTTCCGTTGAAAGGATCTTTGATCAATATATCTCCTTCCGACGGATTTTTGATTTTGGCTTCCGCATAAGAGATGTACTTGAGAACCATCTTCTCAATCTCTGCCCGATCGGCCCGCTCGATGATGAAAAGGGTTATCTCAGCCCCGTTTAAACTGTATTTGGCCCTGACTGCCGAGCCCAAAAATCCCAAACCCATAAACTCTGTTGGAATATACTGGCATGTATTTGGCTGAAGGTTTTCTTTTGGGAAAAGCCCAATAACTTTTGGATATTCCGGATTTGGGTACAAGGTTTTGGCGAACTCAGTTGCAAAAGATTTCAACGAAAACCCAGCTACCTTTTCAATCTGGGTGCTGTTAATTTTCACATAAAACTTCCCTGTTACAAAATTCAAAGTGGTCGCATCGCTGTATCCTTCAAGTCCGATGGGACTGGTCTCAGCTTTTGCCGATCTTTCAATACTATAGATTCCGTAAGCATGAAGCGGATCTCCGTGATCGTATACTTCAACGGTCAGCTCAGATCCATCACTCTTCCAGCTTGCCACTTGTAAGGATTCAAAACCGTAGCTGAGGTAAAATTCGGAAGCGCCGTCAATGTGCTCATACAAATTATCTTTGTTGAAAACCAGCACTTTCCCATCGCTTTTCCAGCCGTTAAGCGTGGGGAAGACAATACCCTGGGCCCAAATACCCAACGGAAACAAGATCAGACTTACAAAAAATATTTTTCTCATACCAGAAAATTAGCAGGCACCATTTTGATACGGGCAATATCGGTGATACGCTCGCGAACATCGAATCCGTTGGGACAGGCAACTGTACAGCCCGGGCAATCTTCACACGGATTGTGCGACAGGTTCAGTTTGGCAACAGTGGTTTGTGCCTTAGCAGGATAACTGTAACCGTAATTGTACATATAAGAGCGCATAAGATCAGGAATGGGAAGATTTTGAGGGCATTGGCCCGAGCAACTCATACAACCATGACAATATAGTCCCACCTCGTTCATGGCCAGTTGCAGATCACCCTTCTCTGTTTCTTCAAGATCATGATTTTTGGCAACCTTCCAGTTCTCTTTCACCATTTCGAAGTTGGTAAGTCCTGGAATGCAGGTATGTATCAACGGGTTCGACAAAGCCCACTTCAATGCGGCCTTGCAATTAACCGGTTTTTTCTTCTCTTTGTCCAGAAATCCTCCGGCCATATTCTTCATTCCAACAATTCCCAATCCAGCATCATTGGCCCTTTGTAACGCTTTTTGCAGTTCAACATCATCTTTCAAACGGAAATTGTAAGAGGTGAGGACAACTTCATACAACTTGCTATCGACCGCTGCATTGATGATAGTGGCCATGTTGCTATGTGTTGTGATTCCGATAAATCTGGCTTTCCCACTCGCTTTCGCCCTTTTAAGCGCTTCAGTATACCGTGGATCCAATGCATAGGCCAGATCGCTGGCAGCGTGCAGATATAAAATATCAACATAACTCATCTGAAGTCTTTTCAGGCTCTGATCAAATTTTTCAAGAAATTGTTCTGTCGACATCCCCTCTTTTGCGGGGTGAATTTTGGTCGAAATAATAACCTGGTCTCTCGGAATATCCTTAAAATACTGACCCACCATCTCTTCATTGCGTCCATCCTGGTATCCGCTTGCAGTATCAAAATGCCTGATACCTATTTCGTAGGCTGCTTTCAGGATGTTGGGATTGTCTGCCTTCATCACCCCCATACTCACGATTGGAACCTCGATACCGGTATTCCCAAGTGTCCGATAGATAATATCCTTCTTCTTTTTCTCCTTGTTCTTCTTCTTTTTCTTCTCTTTTGGAACCGGCATAGCTTGTGCCGCCATTCCGAGCGTTGCTGTTGCGCCTAAAAACAAAAAATTCCTTCGGTTAAAAGTTGAGTTTGCCATATCTGTCATTTTAGTTCTTTACAAAAGCCATTCTGCCTATTTATTGCAATGATGGAATCAAAGAATATCAATCAAATTCGCATGGGTCTTATTCAATCATTTGATGATACTGAAACAAGGTTCATTTATTTAAGTATAAAATCAGGGGTACTTATAAAATGGCCTGAAAAGTAATAAAAAAACTTGATAAGTCAATCTGTTCAATAGGTTCTATCAGTTCAATTTTCAGTATTGCTGATTAAATTCTTACCTTTGCTGGCTTTTCCTACCAAGTGATTGAAAATTTCGGTTTTTAATAAACCCCGGTTGGTTTGAGGCAAGCACATCAAAAGGAAATGTATAAAAAATACGACGTCATCATAGTTGGGGCAGGACCTGCCGGTATTTTCACAGCTTACGAATTAATTAAGGAAAAGCCCGGTCTTTCCATATTGATGCTCGAAAAGGGAAGGGACATCTACAAACGGCATTGTCCCAAGCATACCAACGGTGGTACCTGCATCAATTGCAAGCCCTGTTCAATTACCACTGGTTGGGCCGGGGCCGGGGCGTTTTCGGATGGAAAACTTTCACTTTCACCCGAAGTTGGCGGAACTTTGCCCGATTACATCGGAATTGAAACCACCAGGGAGATGATCCGCTATACCGACGATATCTACCTGAAATTTGGCGCGGATGCGGGAATCCATGGCCTCATCGAAACCCCGGCAATGCGCGAGATGGGACGAAAATCGATCGAAGCCAATCTAAAATTGGTGCAGTGTCCGGTCCGGCATCTGGGTACCGAAAAAACTCAAGAACTCTATCGCGCACTCTACGAACATCTGAAAAACAATGGGGTAGAGGTGCGGTTTAATGCACCTGTGACTGAATTCATCATTGAAAATCAGCAGGTTTTGGGAGTAAAATCATCGGCAAAAAGCTATTTTGGCGAACATGTTGTGGTCGCTGTAGGCAGGGATGGCTCCGATTGGCTAATGAAACAATGTGCCAGCCAGGCCATTCCAACAGAGGTTGGTATTGTCGACATCGGTGTCAGGGTGGAGTGCAGGAATGAGGTGATGCAGGAGATCAACGATAATTTCTATGAGGCCAAACTCATCCACTATACCCGTACTTTCGACGACAAAGTACGTACATTCTGCTCCAATCCCGGCGGATTTGTATCTTCCGAATACTACGACAACCACCTGGCCGTGGTCAATGGCCACAGTTACAAGGATTTGAAAAGCGAGAATACAAATTTTGCCCTGCTGGTATCCCAAAAATTCACCGAGCCCTTCAACGCTCCCATCGAATACGGAAAGCACATCGCAAGATTGGCCAATATGCTTACCCAAAATAAGATAATGGTCCAGCGGTTTGGCGATCTTGTCAGGGGAAGAAGAACCACTTCCGACAGGCTGAACCGAAACAACATAGTACCCACCCTGAAAGATGCGGTACCCGGCGACCTTAGCCTCGTGCTTCCCCACAGGATCCTCTTTGACATCATCGAAATGATCAAATCCCTCGACAAAGTCACCCCGGGTTTGGCCAGCGACGAAACATTGCTTTATGGGGTGGAGGTGAAATTTTATTCCAACATCGTCAAAGTTGACAAGAGTTTCCAAAGCCCTTCCGTCACCAATCTCTTCTTTGGCGGCGACGGCGCCGGAATTACCCGAGGACTGATGCAAGCCTCCGTCAATGGGGTGCTGATAGCCCGTGAAATATTAAATAACCTTTCTTCAAATCATGAATAAACCCGATATACGTTCCCTGTTGGAATCAAGGATTCTTGTCCTTGACGGCGCCATGGGAACAATGATCCAGAAGTATAAATTTTCAGAAGCCGATTTCAGGGGCGAACGTTTCAAAGAGTGGAACTCTTCACTAAAAGGCAACAACGACCTGCTCTCACTGACACGGCCACAAGCCATTACGGAGATTCATGAGGCCTTCCTGGAGGCGGGGGCCGATATCCTTGAAACCAATACCTTCAATGCGACCTCCATTTCGCAAAGCGACTATGGAACAGAGGCGTTTGTGCGTGAAATTAACCGTGAATCGGCAAGACTCGCTGTCGAAGCAGCCAACAAATTTTCCACTCCGGATAAACCACGTTATGTGGCAGGATCGGTTGGCCCTACCAACAAAACCTGCTCCATGTCGCCCGACGTGAACGATCCGGGCTTCAGGGCCATTTCATTTCAGGATTTGAAAACCTCTTACCGTGAACAGATTGAAGGATTGCTTGAAGGCGGCGTCGACCTGTTGTTGGTCGAAACCATCTTCGATACCCTCAATTGCAAAGTTGCCCTGGTAGCCATCAATGAGATTCTTGAAGAAAAGGGGTTCAGGCTACCGGTAATGGTTTCCGGAACCATCACCGACAAGAGTGGCAGGACGCTTTCGGGCCAGACCATCGAGGCTTTCCTCAACTCTGTCTCCCACATCGATCTGCTTACCATTGGCTTGAATTGCTCCTTTGGTGCGAAAGATCTTCGTCCATACCTGGAAGAACTTAGCAGGAAAGCCCCATTTTTGATCAGCGTCCATCCCAATGCAGGATTGCCCAACCAATTTGGCGAATACGATGAAACACCAGAAATGATGAGCCTCCAGGTAGCAGAATTTACAAATAATCTGACAGTCAATATTATCGGGGGATGCTGTGGTACAACACCCGACCATATCCGGGAATTGGCCAGACTTGCGGCCACCGCAAGGCCTCACCGCAAGGCCCAACCCGAAAAAGTTACCCGACTGAGCGGTCTGGAGCCGCTCACCATCGATAAACTCTCCAATTTTATCAACATCGGGGAACGGTGCAACGTTTCGGGATCCATCAAATTTGCTCGGTTGATCCGTGACGGGAAGTACGATGAAGCCCTCTCCGTAGCCAGGGAGATGGTAGAAGGCGGAGCCCAGGTCATCGACATCAACATGGACGATGCCATGCTGGATGCCAAAAAGGAGATGGTCAGGTTTCTCAACCTGATCGCTTCAGAACCTGATATCTCGAGATTGCCAATCATGATCGACTCCTCCAAATGGGAGGTGATCGAAGCCGGCTTACAATGCATACAGGGGAAAGCGATCGTTAACTCCATCAGCATCAAAGAGGGGGAGGCGTTTTTCCTCCATTGTGCCCGTAAGATCAGAAATTACGGCGCAGCTGTGGTGGTGATGGCCTTCGATGAAGAGGGACAGGCCACTACCTAC
>JBBIUJ010000035.1:0-20147 GCA_037440345.1 Prolixibacter sp. | reverse complement strand
TTTCAAGTATCGGTTGCGAATACCAGATTCTGGATGACAAATTGCATCCTGATGCTAAAGCGGGAATCAATGGCAATCGTACGCTGGCCTCGTTGTATGATCTGATCCCTGCCAACTCTCAGAAATTTGATCCTGCCCAGTCTGTAAAACGTAGCAACGGAGTTAACCAGTGGGAACGTGCCCGCATCGAGGTAAGGGGTGAAAAAGTTACCCACTACCTGAACGGCATCAAGATCGTGGAGTATATCCGCGGCACCCCTGAATGGAAAGCGTTGGTCGCAACCAGTAAATTTGCAAAGGTCGCGGGCTTCGGCGAATATACCACCGGACACATTCTGCTGCAGGACCATGGGGATGAGGTACATTATAGAAATATCAAGATAAAGGAGCTTTAACCATGGCGCCAAAATCAGGTTTTTCCCGTCGCAACTTTATCTCCACCTCAGCACTGGGGAGTGTCGCGACGCTGGGGGCAACAAACTTGCTGCTTTCCTGTTCAGGATCTGGAAATAAACCAGCCAAAGAAACAGCCTCATCAGCGATGCTTGATCAGGCGCCGGACGGCAAAGTTTTACGTGCCGGATTGGTCGGTTGCGGCGGAAGGGGTACCGGTGCGGCCATCAATTTTGTCGATGCCGGGCCAAACCTTCAGATTGTCGCTTTGGGCGATGTCTTTCAGGATAAGATGTCCGAGTCGAGAGCCCAGCTCAAAAAGCAACGAAACATTGAGGTGCCCGATGAAAAATGTTTTGTCGGATTCGACAGTTACCAGAAGGTGCTTGATGCCGGCATAGACATTGTCCTGTTGTGCACCCCTCCTCATTTCCGTCCTGCCCACGTCGAAGCGGCAGTCAATGCCGGAAAACACATCTTTATGGAGAAACCCTGTGCGGTCGATCCGGTTGGGGCACGATCCATTTTGGTCTCCTCCAAAAAGGCAGAACAGATGGGATTGTCAATGGTGAGCGGAACGATACGCCGGGTGCAAAAAGATTATGTTGAGACACACAGAAGGGTGGCAGCCGGTGAGATCGGCGAGATTGTCAGTGCCCATGTAGTCCGCAACGGGGGCGCCCTTTGGGTGAAAAAAAGAAGACCGGAGTGGACCGACATGGAATACATGCTGCGCAACTGGGTAAATTTCTGTTGGCTTTCGGGCGACCACATCGTCGAACAGTTTATCCACGAGGTAGATGTGATGAACTGGCATATTGGAAAGAATCCCGTGAAATGCATGGGCTGGGGTGGTCGCCAACGTCGTGTCTCAGGCGATCAATATGATTTTTTCAGCGTCGAATATATTTATGACAATGGGATGGAGGCACATTGCGCGGCGCGGCAGGTAAGCGGTTGCAGTAACCTGAAGCGCGAAATCATTGTGGGTACCAAGGGCTATGCCGATTGCAATGGTACACTTTTCCATCCGGATGGTACCGTCATGTGGAAATATCCATACCCAAAAGACGGGGATACCGATTCGACCTGGAAGGTTAAGGATCCTTATGTTCAGGAGCATGTTAATCTGGTTACCGCGATACGAACCGGAAAACGGTTCAGCGATGCGGAGGCCCAGGTCAATTCTACCCTTATCACCATGATGGGAAGAATCGCTGCTTATACCGGCAAGGATGTTACCTGGGACGAGATGATGAACTCAGGGCTGTCTTTGGGGCCTAAAATATATGCCTTCGGACCTGTTCCAAATATTCCGGAGGTGATTCCGGTGATCGGAATTGAGGCTGTACCCTCTTAAGAATGACGGAAAGGACTGGGATGACTGGGACGACTAGGACGACTGGGAAGACTAGGACGACTGGTACGACTGGGATGACGGATAGGACCAAGTGAATTCCGTGAGTTGCACTACCCTGAGCCTGTCGAAGGGGGTGCCTAATCACACAAAATACACGGTCCCTGAGCTTGTCGAAGGGGTGGGGGAGAAAATGAGAAGATGAAACGAAGAACCGGTCCCTGAGCGAAGTCGACGGGCACAAGCCTGAATTTTGACTACTATGTTGAGTCAAAATAAATCCAGCCGCATTGCGGCGGCATATTGGTAGCCTGGGGTAAAGCGACGAAGGAGCGGCACCCCGGGTTGGGAATACAAATTGAACACCGTCCGCGGTAGCATGCCAAAAAAGATGGAAAGTTATTTTCGGACGGAAGGTGCTAATTTCGGAAGATGAAAAAATGAGAAAACGAAACGGGGAAAGGGAGAAGAAATGAAATGTGGAAGAGAGGAGACAGAGAAAATAAGCTTATTGAATATCAGGATAATATAAACCTTATTTTTACAACCAATCTTAGTAGAAACTACCGATTTCGCCTACAACCGTCCGTGTACGAATGTTTAAGATAGAGACACACCCCATATCGGACGGAAGGAGCAAAATATTGAATAAGGGGGCAATTTACAATGATATTGATACTTATAAAACCCTTCAAACTTTTCAAATAATTTAAATTTTTTAAACCTTTAGTATATGAAACGCAGGGAATTTGCTGGGAAAACTGTCGCTGCCTCGTTGGGCTTAATGACGGCTCCATACCTGGGAGTTGCTCAAACCAAAATAACCCTGGCCCGATCTATCAAAAAAGGGATCATGTGGGGAAATATTGGGTTTGGAACCTCCATCCTGGAAAAATTTCAGGCGGCCAAAGAAGCCGGTTTCGATGGGGTTGAGGTGTACAGTCATCTCAATAGGGAGGAGGTTCTTCAGGCAGCCAAACAAACCGGAATGATCATCCCATCTGTTTGCGGATCCCTTTACGGCAAATATTCATTGTCCGATCCGGATCCAAAGGTTCGGGCCCTTGGAATTGAAGCGCTTAAGGTGACCATCGAAGATGCCAAAGCCTACGGCGCAGACACCATTCTGCTGGTTCCCGGTAGGGTAACTGAAACAGTAAGCTACAACCAATGCTGGGATCTGTCTATCGCTGAAATTCGTAAAGTCCTTCCCTTGGCAGAAAAGCTTGGCGTGATCATTGCCATTGAAAATGTCTGGAACAACTTTCTGCTTTCACCGCTCGAGGCCGCCCGCTATGTTGACCAATTCAGCTCACCATACGTGAGATCCTATTTCGACTGCGGAAATGTGCTGGTCATCGGATGGCCGGAGCAGTGGATCAAAATTCTGGGAAAACGAATCGCAAGGATTCATATCAAAGAGTACAGCCGAAAGATTGCTGACAAACAGGGCAAATGGGCCGGCTTTGGTGTAGCTTTGCAGGAGGGCGACAACAACTGGCCGGTCATTGTCAAAGCTTTGGATGAAATTGGCTACCACGGATGGGCAACCATTGAACAACCCGGAGGGGATAGTCCTGAGGGTTTAAAAGAACTGTGCCATCGTCTGACAAATATTCTTAATCTTCCGACATGAGAAGCTATTATACGAGTATGGACAGTCCGGTAGGCCGGATCGTCCTGATTTCGAACGATACGCATTTGAAATCACTCTCTTTCAGTAATGAGCAGGTTGATGAACCGGACAAGTTGCCCGAAATTTTGTTGAAGACTGTTCACCAGCTAAATGAATATTTTGAGGGCAGCAGGTTCATATTTGATCTGGAAATTGATCCGGATGGTTCCGGATTCCAGAAACAGGTATGGCAACAATTGCTCAAGGTCCCGTATGGAAGCACCAAAAGCTACCGCGAAGTGGCCGTCAGCCTTGGTTCTGCGTTGAATACACGCGCTGTTGGAACGGCAAATGGGAAAAATCCTTTGGCGATCATCGTACCCTGTCACCGGATCATTGGCAGTGACGGGAAGATGGTTGGCTATGCCGGCGGATTGAACCGAAAAAAGTGGTTGTTGTTGCATGAAGCGCAACACACGAAGCGGCAGGAGCTTTTCTAATGCCTGATTCTATTAAGATAAAATACTGAAAATAAGATTTATATAATCAATGATTTATATGATGAATGGTGAAATTGGATTGAGGGATAAAAGCTTTTTTTCAACTTTAGTCACTCTAGTCACTCTAGTTCACTTTAGTCACTCTAGTTCACTTTAGTCACTTAAAAATAAAAACTAATATTAATTTTTAAAACAAAAGAATGACAACCAAAACAATTCAAATGGGCTTGGTAATGTTGGCATTGCTCTCTTCCTGCGGCGATGCAAAGAAAAATGTTCAGCAGGCAGGAACTGGTTCCTTTACAGGGGCGAAAGGGGAGGTTAAGCTGATTACCCTCGATCCCGGTCACTTTCATGCTGCACTGGTGCAGAAGAAGATGTATGAGCAGGTTAATCCTGAAGTTCGGGTCTACGCTCCCGAGGGTACTGACCTTAAGCAACATCTCGGTAGAATAGAGGGGTACAACACCAGGAAGGAAGAGCCAACTGCATGGAATGAGGTAATTTATACGGGATCGGATTATTTCCAGAAGATGTTGTCTGAGAAACAGGGAAATGTTGTGGTGCTTTCCGGCAACAACCGGATCAAAACGGAATACATCAAAAAATCGGTAGAGGCCGGATTGAATGTACTTGCTGATAAGCCTATGGTCATAACTCCGGAAAATTTTCCATTGCTGGAAGAATCTTTTAAAATTGCGGCAGAGAAGGGTGTGATTTTATATGATATCATGACCGAGCGGCACGAGATTACCTCCATGGTGCAGAAGGAGATCTCTCAGGTGCCGGCAATTTTTGGCTCTTTGCTGCCTGGAACACCTGAACATCCTGCAGTTGAAGTATTCAGTGTCCACTTTTTTTACAAGAGTGTCTCAGGATCCGCACTCGTTCGTCCGGGTTGGTTTTTCGATGTGGACCAGCAAGGCGAAGGAATGGTCGATGTGGCCACTCACCTGGTCGATTTGGTCCAATGGGGCTGCTTTCCAGGAGTAATATTGCAAAAATCAGATATTCAGATGCTACAGGCCAGACACTATCCAACGGTCCTGACTTTGGATGAGTTTAAGGCCGTCACCAAACTGGACGCCTTTCCCAATAACCTTTCTAAATTCGTGAAAGATGGGAAACTGGATGAATATGCCAATGGTGAGATGCTCTATAAAATCAAGGGAATTCATGCCAAAGTCACAGCCGAATGGCAATACAAAGCACCCGAAGGTTCGGGCGATACCCATTACTCCATCCTTCGTGGCACCAAGGCATCTGTTGAAATCAAACAAGGCGAGGCCGAAAAGTACCTGCCAACTCTTTATGTCCATGCCAATCCGGGTACGGCACTTCCTGAGTTTACCGATGCCCTGGAGGGTGCCGTAGTGAAAAACAGCGCTCATCCGGGTATGACCCTTGAGAAGGTAGACGAACTGACCTGGAAAGTGAATATTCCCGCTGTGTACAAAGTCGGTCATGAGGCCCATTTCAGCCAGGTAACTGAACAATATTTGCAATACCTCAAAGCCGGAAAACTTCCCGAGTGGGAGGTGCCGAACATGATTGTGAAGTATTATACGACGACGGAAGCACTTAAGTTGGCCAGAAAATAAAATGAGGGTGTGAATATGAGAAAATGAGAGGGGGAGACGATCTTACCCTCTCATTTACTCATATTCACACCCTCTCTTTGCACTACTCGTGTATCCCGATAATATACTGGGCTTCGAACACCGCGCCAACCTCCAACTGCAGTACTCCCTCCTTATGTTCGAACCTTTGATCTGTATCCCATTTATCGGCAATGCCCAGCCAGGGTTCGATGCAGACAAAGTCACCATTGGTCTTGGCCCAGATGCCCATGTAGGGAAAATCATTGTATGAAACCGATAGGGCTTCATCTGATTTTTTACTGCGCAATGTAATCTTTTTGGATTTCAGATCTTTGAAGATGAGTGCGTCTTTGCTGAATAGCTCGTGGGTGAGTGGAATAACATTCGAGTTGTGGAAAACAGGAGCTGTCTTGTCGGAAATCGTCCCATCGTCGAACAGTAACCATGTGGATGAATTTTCTTTTGATTCAAATTCGAGGTAGTAATCCTCATATTTTTCATCTTCATGTCTTGGGCATTTGAATCCGGGGTGACCACCCAAAGAAAAGTAAAGCGGTGACTTACCAATATTTGTCACCTGATGAATAACCCTGATTTTTGTATCTTCCAATACAAATTTGATGTTGAACCCGAATTCAAACGGATAAATTTTAAGGGTTTCCTTGTTGGAGGTCATTCCAAAAGTCAGTGAATCAGCGGTAATTCCTGTTAATTGAAGATCAGGGTTTTCGCGGATAAATCCATGTTTTTTGAGTTCATATTTCAAGCCGTTCCAAAGGTAGGAGTTCTCTTTCAGTCCGCCCACAATTGGAAACAGGATAGGCGCGGAGCTGTTCCATACCGAAGGATCACTCCCCCACATGTATTCGAGGCCGGTTTTCAATGATTTAATGGAGAATAGTTCTGCCCCCGGCTGACGGACTGTAATTTCGAGTTTTGAGTTTTTAGCGTAGTGTAGCATTGTTAATGAGAAGATGAGAAAATGAGAATATGGGATAATGAGAAAATTAGAGTATCAGTTGTTAATGTAAAGTTATTAAAATGATTTGATAGATTTATCAGAACCCCGCAAACGTACCCAAATCTTTTTCATCTTCCCATCATCCCATTTTCCCACCATCTCATTTTCCCACCTTCCCACCATCTCATTTCCCCACCTTCCCACCTTCCCATTTTCCCATCTTCCCATATTTTCATCTTCCCATATTCTCATTTGGTGTTCTCAACCAAACTGTGAAACGCCTTCCGCTCCACCTCGCCCGATTCGGAGTAATGCGTTACATTTTCGCGTTGTGCAATACGGCAGAAATTTTCATAGGTGCCATCCTGACGGGCAATGGCGGGGGTGCGTTTGCATTTGAGGTAGAGGATAGGGAGAGAGCACATTTCGACCCGGCGAACCACCTCGTCGTTGTCGGCTACTTTAACAGCTTCTTTGAAAATGTCGAATGACTGTTGCACAAAATCATCGGAGAAGATGGCATCGCCGGGAGTCAGTCCGAGGTGTATATGGGTATCCGGGGTGATACGGTTGTGCAGCAAGTCGAAATATTGCCTGATGAACTTTCCGGCCCGACCATAATAACCGTACATGAAGTCATTGATAACTGCTTCGGTGTTGCATTCTGGATTCCACAATAATTTGGAAATCAGGCAAGCACGAAGTTCTGAAAATTCTCCTCCGCGACTCTGGTACGCGGCCTGCTCCATGATACCAATGGCGTTGTTGTCTCTAAACGACTGTATGTTGGATTGCAGTACCCTGAAGTTGGGGTAGGGCATCACATAATGGTTGAAATTGACTACATAATCCCAGATGTACATGTGCGGAGCAATGGCCGACCATCCTTTCAGATCATCCAGAAAGGATTTGTTTTCGGGACAGGATTTGAAATCGTGCGCGAAACAACATTCGATGCTGCACAATCTCACAACGACATTGTGTCTGGGCTTGATCTCTTTTGGCGGGGTTCGCGTGTACTGGTAGGCCAGCGTGCCGATAAACCTATCAGGAAACTCCTTCTCAACAGCTTCTGCCACCTGATTGACAAACCAGATGATCAGTCCGGATTCACCCCCTTTTGCTTTGACAATGGCCTGGCATTTGTCGCATTGGCATGGATTGTGCCAGTCGTTTTGGGAGACATCGTAGATGAGGTATTCCGGACTTTCACGCATCCTTTTTTTGATCCGGTCCGTGATAATTCGCAGCACGTCCGGATTGGTCAGGCAAAGTTGCGCACGTTCAAAGATCCGTTTGCCATCGATCAGACTGTAATATTCCGGGTGTTTTTTGTAAAATTCTGCAGGTGGCATCAATGGATAAAAGGTATGAACCGCCCAGTAGCTCTCAATGCCGCCCGGTTGTTCGCGGTAGCCCATGGCCCCGTTCATCTTGTTGCGGGTGGCCCAGATGGGGTCAAATGCCTCAAAGTAGAAATCGTTCCGTACCCGGACGCCTGGCTTTTCAGCATGGTCGAACCAGACAAATTTCAGCTCCTCCCGTTTGGGGATTACATTCACGGTAGGGGTGTACCAACGGCATCCCAGCTCCCTTTCCAGGAATTCGAATACCCCATACATGGCGCCACGTTGCCGGCCCCCGGTGATGAAGATATTTGGTCCGGAGTTGAAGTAGTGGAAGGATTCTTCGGCGGAAGCGGACTGTGGCGACTGGGACGACTCGGAAGACTGGGACGACTTGCCGATGAAAATTTGTGGACCTTTGTATCCCGTATCCTCAGTAAGAAGCGGAATTTCCACCCCACTGATCTCCTTCAGCCAGTGTTGCAGCTCTTTGGCGGCCCATTTTTCTGATTCGGAGGCGTTGGAGGTAATCGTGATGCGGTAATCCGACTTCCCGTGACTAAAAAGTGCATATTCGATTCGCTTTCCTGCCGTGAATTCGCTGGTTCGTTGCAGTGTATTTCCGGATTTTAGTTGCACGGTAACTGTTGCCAGGTATGGCTGGTAGTTGGCTGAAGGAATTTTGAGTGGTGCGCAAAAGTTCATCAAGCGGTCCTCCTTAAGGATCTCAACGCCATGAATGTCGCTGATCGTTACGGATATTTTTCGAACCATGTGGTTCAAGACATCGGGAAGATAGGAGGAGACGATGCTTGCGGTCCCGGATTCGTCTGCCCATATTTTGAAAAGATCGCCCCTGTCGAGCGCTTCAGCAGCTGAAAAATTGTGGAATCTCAGGGCGAAGCCCCACTTGTTGCCGTGCTGTTCGACTTTTAACAGGAGGGTGTTGGTCCCTTTTTTCAGCAGGACAGGGATCAGGTCTCCATCGATTTTGACACCGCGCGAGGCAGGATAGTCGAATACCTGAGTTCCGTTTACGTACAAAGTTGCCCCATCGTTGGTTCCAAGACCAATCAGTTGAACGCCCTCTTCGGCCGCTTCGACGGTTGTATAGGCATAAGCGAAGACGGGGTAAGTTTTTGAGAGTGCGGCAGCGAGGTCGACAATCGAATCGTTCGATAGCCAGTATTTCCATGCCAGCGACTTCTTTCCGACTTTGATCATATCGCCGGGTTTTACCACGAGGTTTTGCTCCCCACCCAGTTTGCTGAGGTAGTCATTTTTAAACCCGGGAAGATGGTCCCACGATTTTGCAGGGTCGGGTTGGGTTTGCAACGGGATTGGTCCCAGCAGCAACCAGGATTTCAGGAATTGGCCTGGGATGATTTTTTGAGGGGTATTTTGACAATATACCGGGAAGGAAATAAGTAGAGATAAAGAAATTAGTTGAAATAGTTTGTTCATGGTATTTTGGTTTTGATCTATTATTTGTTGCGAAGGGTTTCACAGAGCCTGACGGTTACGCTCAGTGACCGGTTTTTGTTAAACATATTCCAGTTGTTGCTTCTTTCAAAACTGTAACTATTCCGTCCGAAATTAACTTACAAGCTTTTTTGACATGCTACCGCGGACGGTATTCTTTCGGCTCTCACATATACCCCGGGTTCCGCTTCTCTCTACCCGGGGCTACCAAAATGCCGCCGCTCCGCGGCTGGATTTGTAATAATGCAACATCGTGGTTAAAAATATTCGGTAGATCTTAGCGTCCCAGTCATACCCTTCGTCCCGGTCGTTTCCTCGACACCCCTCGGCTCCGCTCGGGGACCCGCATTCCTATTACCTTTGGCCCTTCGACCCTTCGACCCTTCGGCTTCGCTCAGGATACCACTTCGCTCAGTGACCGGTTCTCCGTTTCATCGTTTCATTGTTTCTCCGTTTCCCTGTTTCAGTCTCCCAGTCCCCTGGTCCTCCATGTCGGCCCAGTCTTCCTAGTCGTCCTAGTCCTCCCTCAGTCCTTCCGAATCAACCAAACCTCCGCCACCTGCGAACCCCTTTCGCCTTCGCCTTTGTCGTTCTGGGCGCAGCTCCAGGTGAAGGTAACTTTACCCGATTGCGTCACCTCTTTCGGGAGTTGAAACTCAAAGATGGGCTGCGTACCCATCCGGATAAAGTCGTGGATCAGGATACCGTTGGCCTCGAGTTTCATCTTGGAACGAAAGCGGCCTGTGTAGGCAACCCGAAGTGTATATTTGGCGGTTGGGTCAAGATCGGCGTATTCCATTTCCAGTGGGGTGAAATAGAGGGTGTTGATCTGGTTCATCCAAGCCAGCGGTGTGGTTTGTCCTTCGAATCCTTTTGCCACAATCTCGTCTACCCATTCTACCCCCTTGAGTCCAACGCCGAAGCTGACACGGGGAGACTCCAGGCTTCCGGGATCTTCCTGCCAGCTTTTCTGAGCTTTCACATGTTTCCACGAAGCAGGATTTCCAAGGTTGTCGTAAAACCCACCAGGGCCGGGATCCGTCCGATGGAGCATCTTACCAATTTCGGCTAAACGATCTTTCTCATCGCTCTTCTTTTCGATCCGGTTGAGTTGGTCCAACAGCCAGAGCGCGTCGTTGAGGGGGATATCGATGTTGTCGATAAAGTTACCACGACCGCTCATGGCATGGTGTTTTCCGATGGTGAGTTGAGCCCCGAAGCTTCTGAAGAGAGAATCCGCAAGGGCAAAACATCTGTTTTTTAGTGGCTCCGCAATTGGTTTTTCCTTGGCCTGAAGCAGTATATTCCTTGCATCCTGAATGGCTTTATGGGTTTCGTTTGGTTTGGCTGCCTCAAGAATGGAACGTGCCTGCTGTTCCAGATCCGTTTCATAAATTAGGCGGCGCCTGGTATAGGCATCAAAATAAGCCCTGATGAGTCCGCCCTGAAACCTTGGATTTGAAAGCACATCCGTGGAAGCTGATTTTTCCATGTCCTGCCATTGCTGCAGGGTTCTTTCGACCTGTTCGTTGGCCAGAAGCGGTCCGCGAAAATTCTTCTCCAGCGACATCAATCCCTGCGCTACGGCATCCGCGAATTGAGGCCCGATGAAATAGCGGGCATAATCCCGGAGCGTTTCGATGACTGGTGTTGCGGGATTCCAGTCCTGGCCGGTCCAGATAAATTTGTTCACATCGTCGTTGGTCCCTTCCGAGTAGCTGATACTTCCCTGTGCCAAAGAGGCATAACGGTTGTGGATCAGTTTCTCGTCGACCGGACGTGGATTGATGCATTCGCGTCCAAGTGTCATGGCAAAGGCCAGGTCCCATTGCGGCACCGGGAACTGGCAGCTATAGCTATGGGTAATATCGGGATAAAGACGGATCGGAATGGACGGATCCGTTGCCTTGCGAACCTCTGGCAGTGGCATTTTAATCCATGGGCCATAAACGACACCGCCCAGCCACTCCGGCTTTTTGTTGATGTGGGCAAAGAAGTTCCCATACCAGACGGTGCTTGGTTTGAATGCCTGCGGTGAGACCCAAATTTTGGCATTGGGATGATATTTCTTCAGTACGACCGCCTCCTGACTTAACCAGTTGAACAGTGGATCCGGCTCCAGATCACCGGGATCGCCTCCGGGTACGAAAAGGGCATCGAGTTTGGGAAGTATGCTGAATATTTTTTCACGTTCGGCAAGTTCGGACTTGGTCGAATCGGGGGAGTTGTAATCGCTGCCCATGTTTGGATACCACATCCAGACATCCAGTCCGTAGGATTTGCAGATTCTTGCTTGTTCGACGATCATTTGGATGGCCGGCAGTTTCATGTTCACACTGGTGGCATCATCGTCGGTACGGGGTGGCATGATCTCGATGCTGTTGGCGCCGAAAAGCGCAAGATCGCGGATATAGCGGTCGTATTGGGCGACGGTCCATGCATCATAGGCATTGGTCTTGGGACGATACCCAAGTTGATGGCCCCGGATGGGGTAGGCGGGGGTGGAAGAGACCGAGAGATGATCCGGTACCAGTATTTTGTTGGCACAAAGCTCCATCTTTCGCAGGAGATAGCCTGCTCCGTAAAGGGTTCCCCGCTCATCGTAGCCTGCTATGACCACTGTTTCGGCATCCGGGCAGACAATTTTGTACCCGTCTTTCCCGGTAGGTGGCAGGGAATTTAGGGCAGTTGTAATCCCGGAAGGCAGTTTCATTGCATCTTTTTCGAGGCAAATGATGATTTGTGGCAGATTTTTGGAGTCCAACTTTCCGGCGATAGCCAATTGTAAATGGGTGTGAAGCTGAAGCTCTTCCTGCAAAACAGTAGCTGTCTTGAAAAGTTGGATGTTCTTCTTGTCGGAACAATAAATGGATGTTTTGGAGAAATCGAGCCATTGCGCCGAAGTTACCAACGGCAGAAGCGCCATTGCAAAAACGTAGAGTAAGCGGGTCATATCAAATGTAGTTAATAGTTACACGAAAATAAACATTTCAAACTATTTTATTTCCGCATAATAGCTTAAGTGAACAAGTAGTCATAGTAGCGATCCAAATATCGCACTATAAATTTACATTTAAAAATTATTAAATTCGTGCATTACTAAAGAAACCATTCGATTATGAACAGACGAGAGATGATCGGGAAAACTGCCGCCTCGGTGGCCTTGTCGGCAACTGTTTTGCCATTTCAGGAAAGTATGGCCGCTCAACCGGCTTCAGGCGGACTGAAGGGAAATATTCACCATTCGGTAAGCCAGTGGTGTTATGGCGACATACCGCTTGCCGATCTGGCGAAGGCTTGCAAAGAGATGGGACTCGAATCCATTGAACTGTTGCAAGAAAAAGACTGGGCTACAGTGAGCTCAGCTGGCCTCAAATGTGCCGTTGGCTATGCAACCGATTGGGGTATTCCAAAAGGATTCAACCGGATTGAGAACCATGATAAACTGGTGGCCGACTTTGAAGCGATGATTCCCAAAGCCGCTGCTGCAGGAGTTCCCAACCTGATCTGTTTCTCCGGTAACCGGGAGGGGCAAAATGATCAGGTTGGACTGATCAATTGTGCCAAAGGATTGCGCAGGCTTACTCCGCTTGCCGAAAAGCATGGGGTTACCATCATCATGGAGTTGCTGAATAGCTATGGCCACAAGGACTATCAATGTGACCATACAGCCTGGGGCGCTGCCCTTTGTGAGATGGTCGGATCGGAAAGGTTTAAGTTGCTGTACGATATTTTCCACATGCAGATCATGGAGGGGAATGTCATTGACACGATCCGTAAAAATATCAAATATATTGGCCATATTCATACCGGAGGTGTTCCAGGCCGCCATGAACTGGATGAAACACAGGAGCTTTACTATCCTGCCATCATGAAAGCGATTGTTGATACCGGTTACAAAGGATTCGTCGGACAGGAATTTGTGCCAACAAACCCCGACAAACTGGCCTCACTCAAAAAATGCATACTTATTTGTGACGTCTAATATTCCAGCCTTGGTGTCCCTTTGTGCCGTACTTTGTGACCTTTGTGGTAAGATTTTAAAAATTAACCACTAAGACGCTAAGGATAACACAAAGGTCCACAAAGTAATCCCCATTAAAGTTTTAAATTCCTAAATTCCTAAAAATGAGAAAAGTTTTTTATTTGATTTCGCTTGCAGCATTGATTGCGGCGTGCAGCGCACCGGCTCCAAAATTTACCATCAGTGGAAACATTGAAGGTCTTCCGGATGGAACCGTTTATCTTAAACAACGTGTTGGCGGAGAAGTAACTACATTGGATTCTGCCAAAAGTACAGGCGGAAAATTTGAACTGAAAGGCGCTGTTGAGGTGCCGGATATGTGCCTCCTGGTTTTGGGAGAACGCAAGCAGGTGCCGGTTTTGGTGGAGAACAAGGCCATCCAGGTTGCCGGGAAAGCGGATGATTTGCGCAATGTGACCATCACCGGATCAGCAAGCCAGGATGAGATGAAGGCATTGGAGGCCAAAGGCGCTGACCTGAATGCCAAAATGAAGGAAATCTACGGCAAATACAACGAAGCCAAACAAAAGAACGACGCTGCTATGCAGGCTGCCCTGGAGAAACGGCTCGATTCACTGGACAATGTGCAAATGGCAATTCAAAAAGATTTTGTGACCGGACATCCAAACTCATTTGTTGCCCCGGTTGTATTGCAACAGATC
Organism: Prolixibacter sp.; assembly: GCA_037440345.1. Taxonomy (GTDB): domain Bacteria; phylum Bacteroidota; class Bacteroidia; order Bacteroidales; family Prolixibacteraceae; genus CAINVV01. The sequence goes on along the minus strand of JBBIUJ010000035.1, from coordinate 6,206 downwards.
CAGTATGGCATGGAGGCGGACGAGATACAGGGGTACCTCGGTAAATTTTCTGCCGAAGTCATGAAAAGCAAAAGCGCCAAAGCGCTTGCCGACAGGGTAACGCTTCTGCAATCCGTTGCCGTTGGCAAAACTGCCCCCGATTTTACCATGAACGACTCAATAGGAACCCCAGTAAAACTTTCTGATGTTTATGCCAAACATGCCTACACCCTGGTCGATTTTTGGGCTTCATGGTGCGGACCCTGCCGTGGTGAAAATCCAAATGTTGTGGCTGTCTGGAAAGATTACAATGCGAAAGGATTTCATGTGATTGGTGTCTCCTGTGACAGTGACAAAGCCAAGTGGCTGAAGGCAATTGCCGATGACAAACTGACCTGGTCGCACGTTTCCGACCTGAAAGGTTGGGGCAATGCAGCTGCAAAAATGTACGGCATCAACTCCATTCCTGCCAACCTGCTACTCGACAAAACCGGCAAGATTATCGGCAAGAATTTGAGGGCGGAGAAGCTGCGCGAACGGATTGGTGAACTTTTGAAATAGCAAGAAGATAGACGGGGACGACTGGGACGAAGGGGACGACTAGGATGACTAGGACGACTAGGATGACTAGGACGACTAGGATGACTGGGACGACGACGATCCCGACGATGAAAAGGATAACCCATCCTAAAGCGAGACGGTCCATGAGACTGTCTAAGGGCGGACGGAACGGTCACTGCCATGCGAGATGATATTTGATCAAAACCACTCATCCCCTTCGTCCTAGTCGTCCCCTTCGTCCTAGTCGTCCCAGTCGTCCCAGTCGTCCCAGTCTTTATCTAAATTAGGAACAATGAACGAATTCACCCTCACCACCCCCGCCCTTCTCTTTTCGGCCATTTCGCTGATCCTGCTGGCGTATACCAATCGTTTTCTGGGATATGCGGCCCTGATCCGGGACTTGCATGCCAAATTTCAGTTGCACCAGGATGAGGTGCTTCTCGGGCAGATAGCCAATCTGCGACGTCGGCTCTACCTGACCAAAAATATGCAGATTTTTGGCGTAAGCAGTCTGTTTTTGTGCGTACTGACGATGTTCCTGATCTATACTGGTTACCAAAGTGAGGCTTTCTGGGTTTTTGGGGTCGCGCTGTTGCTACTGATTATCTCACTTGGACTCTCCATCCTTGAGATACAAATTTCGGTGAAGGCGTTGGACTTGCACCTCAGCAATATGGAGGAAGAAAAGGATAAAGGATAAAGTACAAAGGATAAAGTACCATGAAACTGTATAAAATTTGTAATTCCATATACCGGAGGTATAATATGTGGGTAGAAAGCAGATGATTGAAGATCCATTCCGTCCCGTACGGGACGAAATTATCACTGGAGATTAATTCTCTACCCACATTAAATCCCTACCGGGATAAAAAATGAAAATTTAAACAGTCACGAAGGATAAAGGGTTATAAATTAGTAGAAATAGGTCGAAATTGATTAGTTTTTTCTTAAAACAATTGATTTATTTGCGTTACTATCTATTACTACTTATTTCTATTTATTACTACCTATTTCTTTAACAGTTTTTTCATGACCAGGGAACAGTACAACAAAATTTATCCATGGGTAGTGGTGGCCCTGCTATGGATGGTAGCCATGCTGAACTACATGGACCGCCAGATGCTATCCACCATGAAAGTGGCCATGATGGGCGACATCCACGAATTGGAAAAAGCCGAAAATTTTGGCCGGTTAATGGCCATTTTCCTTTGGATCTACGCACTGATGAGTCCGATGGCGGGACTGATTGCTGACCGTGTGAACCGGAAGTGGCTAATCGTGGGAAGTCTGGCCGTATGGTCGGGGGTGACCATGGCCATGGGATATTCTACGACATTTAACCAGTTGTATGCACTTCGTGCCCTGATGGGGATCAGCGAAGCATTGTACATCCCGGCCGGGTTATCTTTGATTGCCGATTACCACAGGGGATCGACCCGCTCGCTGGCGGTGGGAATTCACCTGTCGGGCCTTTACCTTGGCCAGGCTTTGGGTGGATTTGGCGCAACGGTTGCGCACTCCTATTCCTGGCAACAGGCATTCCACCTGTTTGGGCTTATAGGAATCTGTTACAGTCTGGTACTGGTTTTCTTCCTGAAAGATATACGGATCCAAACTCCGACCTCCAAAAAAATAACGCTTTCTGAGGGATTTAAATCGGTCGTAAACAGCCTGGGGATGATCTTCGGAAACATGAGCTTCTGGGTGGTGCTGTTTTTCTTTACTGCACCCAGCTTCCCCGGTTGGGCTGTCAAGAGTTGGATACCTACACTTTTTGCCCAGACGTTGGGTATTGATATGTCCATTGCCGGGCCAATGGCCACCATTACCATTGCCGGATCCTCCCTGATCAGTGTTGTTCTTGGCGGTTACCTGGCCGATCGGTGGATGAGTATCAACATCAAAGGTAGGATCTATACCGGTGTGATTGGATTGGGCCTGATGGTTCCCGCGCTGTTATTCCTTGGCTACGGAACCGGATATGCAGGCATCCTGGGAGGGGCTGTTTTGTTTGGTTTGGGCTTTGGAATGTTCGATACCAACTGTATGCCAATTTTATGCCAGTTTGTTTCGGCACGCCATCGCGCCGCGGCCTATGGCCTCATGAACATGGCCGGAATATCGTCGGGCGCTGTTATTACCATTATCCTGGGCAAATCGACCGATGCCGGTAGTCTCGGACATGATGTGGCCCTGCTCGCCATACCGGTTATCATGGCAATAGTTTTGCAATTGGCAGTTTTGAAACCGAAATTTGCGGACAAAGTCGAAGATTAAAGTTAATTCACATGAGTCGGACTGTTACCCTTTTGAGTTTTTTCTGCTCGGTGCTATTAGTTTTAATAAATAATAGATCTGAGGCACAAAACGTGGTGAAAAATGATATAAAAATTGATCGGGATAAGAAGGTTGTTCCCGTCCAGGTAACAACCATATCCGGCCACCACAATCAACTGCTGTATTTCACTTCAACCTCTTTGCTCAAGGATGACAGGCACCTGATTTTCATTAGCGATCTTGACGGCAATCCAAATATTTTCATGCGGGATATGCTGACTGGCAAAGAAATACAGTTGAGCCACAACTCCGAAGGATTTTTGAAGTCATATGTATATTTTGATGGCAAACCCTACCGGGGATTCGGAAAGGCTAGTGTTAGCGTCGACAATGCCAATGGCTTGGTTTATTATCTGCAAGGAAGAAATATCATGGTTGCTGACACATTGGGGCATGAGCGTATTCTCGCACAATATCCAGAAGGTCAGATGACAGCTTTTACACATGTTTCTGCTGACGGCACAAGACTCTGCGTTCCAACCACCGATGCACGGGCACTGGACGGTGATAAAATCCTTACGGGAAAGCCAACTTACAACATCGATCAGCGGGTTAGGGAAGAAAAACTATCTTCGTGGCTTCGGGTTTTCGATACCAAAAGGGGGAAAGAAATCTTGTGCGAACGTGTTCCTGAAGCCTGGATCACGCATGTGCAATTTTCACCTGTGAATCCTGAGTTAATTCTTTATAACAACGAATGGCCATCTGATTGTGGCATACGCCGGATATGGCTTTGGGACGGCAAGACTCATCACCGCATGAGAGATGAGGGAGAGGGAAGGAGTCGTGAAGACTGGACCTGCCACGAGATGTGGGAAAGAGACGGAAAAGCGATCATCTACCACGGCGAATACAAGAATGGGTCGGCCTATGTTGGCAGAGTCAATACCGACGGCAGCAATCGGATCGAGATTTCCTTGCCTGAGGGTTGGAAGCGATATGGCCATTTTACAGAAGGCGGATCCGGGATGCTGGTAACTGACGGATATTATACTGAACCGGATGATAATCTGATTCCCAATGCTCCCAAAAGCGGACTTTGGATCAGTTTTCTAATGACAGACTGGGGAAAGAAACAGATTACATGGATTCCTTTGTGCCGCAATGGTTCATCGTGGCGCTCACAAGATGAACATCCCCACCCGATTTTTAATCATGCTTCAGATGCGGTTTTCTTTACATCAGATAAGGATGGGAAACGGGCAGTTTACAAAGTTAGCGTACCAGTCAAAAAGACATTGTAAAGTTTGCTTCTAGACGCATAAAACGGAAGATTCAACCTAGTTTGAAATGTTTGAATGAACCCCCTTCCGGCGCGTTTAATTTGTGGGTGTGATTAAAATTTTACGAATCCATTTATAAACACTGCCTGACGCTATTTGGTACAGCAATTTGTAATCGCTGATGGATTCAAAAATACGGTTGCAAACCGCATCACCCAAGTTTGCCCAGCACAATTTCCCTACCTAAAGTTTGGTATTTAAATAATATTAGGTAAGTTTATCGTGCCTGTAACACGCAATAAATCTGCCTCTTTGCTTCCAGATTTCTAGTATATGCGCATGTTATAAGCTATTTTAAAAGACGACCATGAACAACATTAGTATAGTAATATCCTTAGTTGCGCTGACAATTTCAGCATGGACTTTTTGGGTGACACGAGTAAAAAAGGGAAGAGTAAAAATGACTCGACCTACCATCATCTTTTTTGGTCCAGACGGAGATGGAGACAAACACAACAAAGTATTCATAAGGACTTTGCTTTATAGCACATCTGACAGAGGACAATATATTCAGAATATGTTCATTCGTTTGCAACGTGGAGAATCTGTTCAAAATTTCAATGTCTGGGTTTATGGTGAGAAAGAACTTGTTAGAGGAAGCGGGCTTTTTATTAATAAAAGTGGTATAGCCCACAATCACCATTTTCTATTGCCCAAAGATGGAGCAAATTACTCATTTCTCTCAGGAGACTATTTTTTAGAGGTTTATGTAGAAACGGTTGACAAAAATCCAAAGAAAATATTTGAGCAAAAATTACATTTGACAAAAGAACAACAGAACGAAATGCTTACAAAAAATGCTGGGACTTATTTTGATTGGGCGCCAAATACACAAGACTATTTTTCTCACATTGACTACAAGCCTCAAAAGGACAAGGAATTAACAGAGCTTATTAAACAAATGACGAATGACGATAAAAAAAACGGCTTATAATAACTAGGGCTTCGTATGGTTGAGGGACGAGACCCAACATGAAGCCCTGTTGCACGAAATTCCCTCATGGATGCCCATATTGCATCTGTCCACTATGGAGTTTCAATTTTCCTGGGATAATTTTCAGGTAGGATCAGGGCTCGCTTTTGGTGCAGGACCCTCCTCTTCCCTTGGTGCGGTGTTGTACCCAATTGAAGAAAAACGCTCCTTGCGAAAGTTTTACAATAATTGTAGATTTGTGAAAAATGTACAGACATGCAAAGACTTCTGACAGACAATATTGATAAAATCAAGGCATTATGCATGGCTCATAATGTTAAATCCCTATTTGCTTTTGGTTCTGTTTGTACTGATAAATTTAATGACCAAAGTGATATTGATTTGCTTATTTCTTTTAATTCCATGGATTATGGAGATTATGCAGATACATATTTTGATTTGGCGGATAAGTTTGAAATACTTTTTCATCGTCCGGTTGATTTAGTCACCGACAAATCTTTATCTAATCCATATTTTATAGATTCAGTTAATCAAACAAAAACACTGATTTATGGAGCTTGAGATTAAGAAATTTCTTTTTGATATTCGTGAATCCATAGATTCGATTGAGCATTATCTTGGCGATAAGCGTGATTTTAAAGATTATATGTCAGATAAAATGCTTCGCAGGGCTGTGGAGCGGGAGTTTGAGATTATTGGAGAAGCTATGAGTAGAATTGGAAAGATTGATCCGACAATTGATATTTCAAGCAAGAAACAAATAATTAGTATGCGTAATCGTGTAATTCACGGTTATGATAAAATAGACAATGAGATTATTTGGGGTACAATTGTCAGACACTTACCGACATTAAAAATCGAGATTGACAATTTACTTAGGTAATAATCAGTTGGATACAACAATTTTAGGCTTCGTGTACGTGAGGGACGAGACCCAGCATGAAGCACTGTTGCACAAATTCCCTTGCCTTCACGCCCTTCAACCAATTCCCTTCGTCAGGCTCAGGGACCGATAACAATTCAAACATTTCAAACAATTCAAACAATTTAAACTTCCCCACCATGCGTTACCTTATTTCAATTGTTTTTCTATCTATTTCCCTTTTTTCTTT